>QMPO01000044.1 GCA_003648625.1 Bacteroidota bacterium | reverse complement strand
GGACCCTCCCGACTCAAAACGTCGGGATGCACTACCTGCTGCTACTCCCGTACATAAAAAAAACCTCCACGTTTGCATGTGAAGGTTTTCTGTGATTCGTCGGGGGCTCGAACCCCGGAACCCTCCCGACTCAAAACGTCGGGATGCGCTACCTGCTGCTACTCCCGAACATAAAAAAACCTCCACGTTTGCATGTGAAGGTTTTCTGTGATTCGTCGGGGGCTCGAACCCCGGACCCTCTGCTTAAAAGGCAGATGCTCTACCTGCTGAGCTAACGAATCATCGTTTTGGGAGTGCAAAAGTACTATTTTTTTTAAATAAACAAATTCAATTGAAAAAAATTATTCTTCCAAAACACCTTTTCCCTGCCGGATAATTTCCGGCTCACCCGAAGTACAATCCACCACAGTGGAAGGCTCGTTATCACCGTAGCCTCCGTCAATCACAACAGCAACCAAATCGCGGTACTTTTCATATATAAGTTCCGGATCGGTTGTGTATTCGATCACTTCATCTTCATCCCGTATAGAAGTCGTCAGCAGGGGATGCCCCAGTTCCTCCACAATAGAAGATGTAATGCGGTTATCAGGTATTCGGATACCGATCGTTTTTTTTCTGCTCTGAAAAATCTTCGGCACTTTGTTGTTGGCATTTAGAATAAATGTAAACGGTCCCGGAAGGTTCCGCCTGATCAGACGAAAAAGGGTGTTTTCCAATGGTTTCGTAAACTCCGACAGCATGCTCAGGCTGTTAACAATGACGGAAAAACTTGTTTTTTCCTTTTTCCCTCCCTTTATCTGCGAGATTTTATCAAAAGCCCTGGGCTGATAAAGACTGCACCCCATTCCGTAAATAGTATCAGTTGGAAAGATAACGACACCACCTTTTTCCAGCGCTTCCACGACCATTTTTATATGCCGTGGAGCCGGATTCTCGGGATGTATCTTTATCAACATGGCAGACGTTCTTTAAATTAATTGCAAATTCCTCAAATTGTTTTGCTGCTGCAAAATTACGTTAAAATCGGAAACTTCAGAGGAAAAAAGCAGGCTCTTCTCAATAGTATTTCCACCTGACCGGAGGGGCAGGCGCCATCCGGGTGCCACGAGCCTGTGGGTTGAAGCCTCTAAAAAAGGATACCATTCACTACGTTCGGGATTAATTCGACCAGCAGTTTCTGCTGCGCTTACGCTTTTCTTATTTGGAATAGGGGATGAGGTCTTAGGAGATCCCTCGCTGCGCTTCGGGATTAATTCGACCAGCAGTTTCTGCTGCGCTTACGCTTGCAGAAACCGGGTCTCATTAAAAATGGGTAAGCTACTTATATCGCACCGCTACAACCGCCTACCCTTGCTCCCTTCCGGGCCTGGGGGAATTCAGCAGGAGCTGGTCGTATAAGACTTACCCACTGCAAAAGTAAAAATTGTATGGATATGTCAGCATAATTGAGAAGATATTTTTACTTTTACTGATCATCAAATATTAAACTCTATGGAAAATCAAAAATCAACAGTTAATGCTTCAATAATGTACGGCCTGCTTCTTAGTATTGTACTGATTGTGTTTAGTCTGCTCATGTATCTTCTGGATGTTGACCACGACTCCAAGATCATGTGGTTGTCATATCTTATCATGGCTGGTGGGTTATTTTGGGCAATGGTATCATACCGGGACAAATACTCCGGTGGCTTTTTATCTTACGGAAGTGCCTTTGGCGTTGGATTCTGGACGGGCTTGTTCGCTTCCATACTGGCATCTGCTTTTACGTATTTTTTCGTAACCATGATCAATCCGGGGTATATCGAACAGATTTTAATCGAAACTGAAGACAAGATACTGGAAAGTAATCCCAACATCAGTGATGAAGAACTGGACATGATCCTGTCGTACACTGAAAAATTCACTACACCTGTCATGTTAACGGTCATAGGATTTGTCGCCAATGTTATTTTTGCCACTATTTTATCATTGATAATTGCTATCTTTGTCAAGCGGGAAAAACCCCTTGATGTTATAGAGAACGAAGCAAAAGAAGTTTAGCAAAACAGGACTGAATGGACATTTCGATTGTAATACCTTTATACAACGAAGAAGAATCGCTTAAAGAACTAAATGATTGGATTGAACGTGTGATGACGTCCAATCATTTTTCTTTTGAAGTCATCTATGTTGATGATGGATCGGATGACGATTCGTGGCATGTTATCGAAGATTTAGCAGTAGAACATGCTTATGTAAAAGGTTTGCGCTTTCGTAGAAACTATGGAAAGTCGGCAGCACTGAATGAGGGTTTCAAACACGCTTCGGGCGATGTGGTCATTACAATGGATGCCGACCTGCAGGACAGCCCGGAAGAGATTCCCGACCTTTACAAGATGATCATGGAAGATGGTTTCGACTTGGTCTCAGGCTGGAAAAAGAAAAGATTTGATCCGTTTATTAAAAGAAATACTTCCAAATTTTATAACTGGACAACGCGGGTGCTGTCAGGCATAAAACTGCACGATTTCAATTGCGGCTTAAAAGCTTACAAACTGGAAGTAGTGCAAAGCATCGAAGTATATGGTGAAATGCACCGCTACATTCCGGTTATTGCCAAATGGGCGGGGTTCAGAAATATAGGGGAGAAAGTGGTACAGCATCAGAAACGAAAATACGGTGTTACCAAGTTCGGCCTCGACCGGTTTATCAAAGGGTACCTTGATCTGTTGTCCATAAACTTTGTGTCGCGTTTCGGACAGCGGCCGATGCATTTTTTCGGTGCTTTCGGCAGCCTGACGTTCCTTATCGGTTTTGTTATTGCCCTCTATCTTGCGTATGCCAAATTTTTTATGGCCGTTTACCGTATGACCGACAGACCTTTGTTCTATTTCGGACTGATGGCCATGCTGATAGGAACCCAGTTATTTTTAACAGGCTTCCTGGCGGAGATGATTTCGAGAAATGCTCCCGAAAGAAGTAATTATCAAATAAAATCCAAGATCAATTTTAAAAATACCTAGATGAAAATACACTTAGTATCCGGCGGTTGCGGGTTTGTAGGACGTAACATGGTGAAAAGATTGCTGAAAACAACCAGCGACTATGTATTTGTTGTGGACGACTTATCCATCGGAAGACACCCTTCGCAGTGGTTTGACGGCTTTCAGAGTGAAATGAACAAAGACCTTGAAGTGATCGGCAGCGATAAAAGATTCCTTTTCTGGAAAGGCGATTTCAGGGATTTTCTGTTTGCTTTTCGTACAAATCCGAATTATCTCCAGGAGAAATACAACCTTGACTTTGAGCGTTTCAGCGACGTTTTCCACTTTGCAGCTATTGTGGGCGGGCGGCTCAAAATTGACGGCGACCCATTGATGGTAGGTCTCGATTTAAGTATTGACTCCGAATTTTTCTACTGGATCACACGCCATAAACCCGAACGCGTGCTGTACCCGAGTTCAAGCGCAGCCTATCCGACAAGTTTACAAACTGAAGCCGGAGCTATCCAGTTAAAGGAGAGTGATATCGACTTCAGGAAGAACCTCGGAACACCCGATATGACGTATGGATGGACAAAGCTTACCGGTGAGTTTCTGGCGCAGATCGCAGCCAGCCATTATGGTATTCATATTGTTTGCATCAGACCGTTCTCAGGTTACGGAGAAGATCAGGAGTTGTCCTATCCCGTTCCTGCTATTGCTTTAAGAGCAGCCAAAAAGGAAAACCCCTTTGAAGTATGGGGCAGTGGAAAACAGGGGCGTGATTTTGTTCATATCGATGATATCATCGACCTGATCTTTATTCTGATGGATAATGTAGGTGACGGATCTGCCTATAACATCGGTTCGGGCGTCCTTACTTCGTTTCTCGAACTTATAAAGGTATTTTCTTCCTTTGCAGGATATAACCCAACCATAAAACCGCTGCTCGACAAACCGGTAGGCGTACACTCACGCTATTGCGACATGTCGCTTGTGAAGGAAAAATTTGGCTGGATGCCGAAAATATCTCTGGAAGAAGGTATGCGCAGAGTTTATGAAGCAGCTAAGAAACGAGCAGAAAGTGAAGAATAAGAAAACCATTGTTTGCTTTGGTCCAGGCCCCATGTTTAAAGGGGGTATTGCCAATTACAACACCTCATTAGCCAAAGCTTTTGATAAACTGGAAGATACGGATGTGCACATCGTTTCGTGGACACAACAGTATCCGGCCATCATTCCCCGCGATTTTATCGACCGAAAAAGTAAAGCGGATCAGCTGGAAGGTACCCGTATCAAGGTGCATTACATTACGAACTACAACAACCCCGCCAGCTGGAATGCCACAGTGAAGCTGATTAAAAGCTTACAACCCGACAAAATTATTTTTCAATGGGCTATTGCCGTACAGGGAATCCCGCTGGGATACATTGCCCGAAAACTGAAAAAGCTGAAAAACACGGAAGTGTTCTTCGATCTGCATTTCGTTATCCAGAAAGAGGGGAGTGCTTTGGACAAAGCGTTTACCAAACGGGGTATAAAGCATGCCGATGCCTACATTGTACATGCCTATAAAACAGCTGATGAACTCAGAACTCTATTCCCGGATAAAAAATTTGAAGTTGTTGAAAGGGGAGGAGTTATAAAGGGGGAAGGAATCAAGGTACTTAAGCTGTACCACCCTGTTTACGATATGTTTGCACCCGATCCGGATTTTGATGTTGAAAAACAAAAAAAGGAAATGAAGCTGAAAGAGCATGTTTTTCTGTTCTTCGGGTTTATCCGGAAATACAAAGGGCTGCACAATGTAATCAAAGCTTTTGCCAAAGTCGCTGAGCAAAGGGATGATGTGTCGCTGCTGATCGTTGGTGAATCGTTCTGGAATACACTGGATACAAAAAAATTCTCCACAAGGGTGAAAAACGCCACTTTTGGCCTGGCAAAGAAACTCTTCCTGAAAAAACAGGACGATGAGCGGGACTACAATCCACTGGCACTTATTGGCGAGCTAAACCTGGAAGACAAAACATCTGTGGATAACGATTTCGTACCCAATGAAGAGGTGCATAAGTATTTCCAGGTAAGCGACAGCATTATGTTGTTCTACCTCACAGCAACACCATCTGGAATTGAATCTATTGCCTACAATTTTAACATGCCCATGCTGGCGACTAATGTGGGGCACTTCCCCGAAACGGTTAAAGACGGGTATAATGGTTACCTTGCGCAGCCCGATAATATTGACTCCATGGCAGAGGCTATGATTAAATCAATCGAAAAGCCTATCAATAGAGAGCATGTGGCGGCCACATCAAAAGATATGAGCTGGGAAAACTACGCCAAAGAGGTTTTAAGATAAACTCTCTGATGGTTCACTGAAATACATTTCCCACGATTTATTAGTTTTGGTATGAGCAAACTGCCGAAATGAGACTGAATTACCTTTATATCCGGTTTTTAAAATGGCGCGCCAACAATTTGTCCGACGCATTCTTTGTTTTGATACTGAGTGTGCTGATCGGTTTCTTTTCCGGGCTGGCCGCCGGTTTGCTTAAATACATAGTTATCTCTATCAAGTACAGGCTTTTTGAACATTATGCCGAAGAAGGCCACATCATAATCCTGTTTTTTCTTCCGTTGATCGGTATCCTCCTCACTGTCATGTTCCTGAAATATATTGTGAAAGATGATGTCGGACACGGTGTTCCGCGTATTCTCTATGTAATTTCACAGCTCGATGGCAGTATGCGGCGACATAAAATATTCTCCTCCCTTGTCGGAGGATCGCTTACAGCAGGGTTCGGCGGTTCGGTTGGACTTGAATCGCCCATCATTTCCACCGGCGCCTCCATTGGCTCTTCTATAGGTCAGTGGCTGAGACTGGGGTACAAGCACAAAACGCTGCTTATCGGATGCGGAGCTGCAGGAGCTATGGCGTCCATATTTACCACACCCATTGCCGCAGTAATCTTTAGTTTTGAAGTGCTGATGCTCGACCTGTCAACGGCCTCACTGATCCCCATCCTGCTGGCTAGTGTAACCGGCGCCGTAACAACAAAAATGCTTACCTCCGAACAATACCTGGTCCATTTTAATGTGACCAATGCTTTTGTCATCAATGACATTCTGTACTTCATCCTGCTGGGTGTTATTGCCGGTTTTGTAGCCGTCTACTTTAAATTCATGCACTTCAGGATCATCAAATTATTCAGCCGTTTTAAATCTATATGGGTAAAAGCTATAGTCGGCGGAACCGCATTGGGTGTACTTGTTTACCTGTTCCCCCCCTTATATTCGGAAGGGTACGAAGGCATCCGGATGATCATTAACGGCAATGCGGAAAATCTGCTTGATCACACATTACTCGAAGGGGCAGGATTATTCTGGGCCTTATTGCTTTTTACAACCCTGCTTATTTTATTAAAGGTAATTGCCACCACATTGACAACCGAAGCCGGCGGAGTAGGGGGTATTTTTGCTCCGGCTGCCGTCATGGGTGGATTTACCGGGTTTACAGTGAGCCGTGGGCTGAACGAACTGATTCCGGGTATCAATCTGCATGAGGGCAACTTTACACTGGTGGGTATGGCTGCAGTATTGGGTGGCGTACTCATGGCCCCTTTAACAGCAATTTTCCTGATCGCCGAAATGTCGAATGGTTATGAAATTATCGTTCCGCTGATGCTGTCCACCTCCATTGCTTTCCTCATTGCCCGTGCTTATAACAAACATTCTATTTTTACGCAAACCCTGGCTGATAAGGGATACATGTTTAAGTTCAGAGATAAAGCTGTAGTCAAACGAATAAAGATCAGAGACCTGCTCGAAAAAGATGTGCTTGTTGTTTCTATTAACAGTACATTGGGCGATCTGGTACGTAAAATAAAAATTTCCAAAAGAAATTTCTTTGCAGCCATCGACGAGCAGGGAACATTCATCGGACTCATCCTGCTGGATGACGTCAGGAAAGACATGTTCAACAGAAGAAAATACAAAGATCCCGTTTCCGATTACCTGCACGTTTTAATGGATGATGAGAAAGTATCAGTACAAACGGATGTACAGGATGTGATCAATAAATTTAACAAAACAAATAACTACAACATGATCGTTGTGGACGGAAACAAGTACATAGGTGTCGTTTCACGGGCAAATTTACTGAAAGCCTACCGGGATTACATGATCGCCGATGATGAGACATATTAAGGCAATTCGTACTTTTACAAGAAAACAGGTAATCTGTCGTTAGTTAAAATAAAAGTAACAAGGTATTTATGAATATAAAAAAGGCTATTAAGCAATCAATCGATGTTAAATCACTGCTTTTGCAGGATGACGAGATACTGAAAGAAATAACTCATGTGATTCAGATGTGCATTCATGGGTTCAAAAACGGCAGAAAGATGTATTTGTGCGGCAACGGAGGCAGCGCAGCAGATGCACAACATATTGCTGCCGAATTGTCGGGCAGGTTTAATTACGACCGAAAGCCATTGCCAGCGGAAGCGTTGCATGTGAACACCTCGTTTCTGACAGCTGTTGCCAACGACTACGATTACGGCCAGGTATATGCCCGGATGGTGGAAGCTTTCGGCGAACCGGGCGATCTGCTTATTGCTATCAGCACCTCGGGCAATTCAGAAAATGTGGTGAATGCTGTTGAAACAGCCGTTCACAAACAAATGCATACCATTGCGTTAACTGGAAAATCAGGGGGAAAGCTGGCCAGTATTTCCGACAGATGCATTAAAATCCCTTCCAAAAATGTAGCCCGCATCCAGGAAGCACATATCCTTATCGGCCATATTTTGTGTGAAGAAATTGAAAAAGCTCTCTTTCCGAAGTAAATTCTATGTCAGAATTTTTCCATCATATTGACAGCAACTGGACGCTGTTCCTTGACAGGGACGGTGTAATCAACAAAAGACCACCCGGCGATTACATCAAAAAATGGGAAGAATTTGAGTTTCTGCCTGGTGTACCCGATGCACTGAATATTCTTTCAAAGAAATTTACACGAATTATTGTCATCACCAACCAGCAGGGGATAGGCAAAGGACTGATGACAGAAGAAGACCTGCAAAAGATCCACCAGAAAATGAAAGCCTATGTTACCAAAAACGGAGGCCGCATCGATGCCATTTATTACTGCCCTGATTTAGCCGGTGCAGAAAACAACTGCCGGAAACCGGGCACTTTTATGGCCGAACAGGCTAAAAGAGATTTTCCGGAAATTGACTTTTTAAAAAGTGTGATGGTGGGCGACACGCTGTCAGACATGGAATTTGGCAGAAATACAGGGATGAAAACGGTGTTTATCAACTCCGACAACTCCTTTTTAGATCCGACCGTATGTGATTATTCTTTTATCGATTTATTGGCATTTGCAAAAGCTATCGGTGGAAACCGCTAAGCTTATTTTCACATTGTTAATAATATTTCATCACTTTTTGCTAAAAACAGCCTTCAAAGCAAACTGACTTTTTACATTTGCTTCAAATTGAAGAATTATGTCGCCCGGACTCATATTCGGAACTTTTTTGGTTTATACACTGGTAATCTTTGCCATTTCATGGATCACATCGCGGAAAGCTGATAACCAGAGTTTTTTTATAGGCAATCGGAAATCACCGTGGTTTGTTGTGGCATACGGCATGATCGGAGCCTCTCTGTCGGGGGTTACGTTTATTTCCATTCCGGGCTGGGTGGGCACTACCCATTTCAATTATTTTGTCATTGTACTTGGCTATATTGTCGGTTATGCCGTTATCAGTATGGTATTGCTGCCTGTTTATTACAAACTGAACCTGACTTCCATTTACACTTACCTCGGCAGCCGTTTCGGTAACAGGGCCTATAAAACAGGCTCCGTATTTTTTCTTATTTCACGTATCATTGGAGCCTCTTTCCGCATGTATCTGGTGGTAAGCGTGCTGCAGGTATTCGTTTTTGATTACTTCCACATTCCTTTTTGGGTAACGGTGGTGTTTTTTATTATCCTGATCCAATTATACACCATGAAGGGTGGTATCAAAACCATTGTGTGGACTGATACGTTACAAACGACTTTCATGCTGGCATCCGTCATGATCACCATCGGACTGATCCTTTCGCAAATGGATGTTAGTTTAACAGCCATGATCAAAGAAGTGTGGCAGAGCGATCTGTCCACAATCATCGTTACGGACACCAACAGCAAACAAAACTTTATTAAGCTGTTCCTGAGCGGTATGTTTATCACTATTGTTATGACCGGCCTCGACCAGGATATGATGCAGAAAAACCTGAGCTGCAAAAATCTGAAAGATGCCCGGAAGAACATGACAACACTAAGCCTGATACTTGTTCCCGTAAACCTTATTTTTCTTTTCCTCGGCGCCGTATTGTATATTTATACTGCTCACTATAACCTGCAACTGCCTGCGCAATCCGACCATCTTTTTCCTTTGATCGCTTTTAAACACATAGGCATTGTAGCCGGGATCGTGTTTATTATCGGCCTCATATCGGCTGCTTACTCCAGTGCCGACAGTGCCCTTACGGCACTCACTACCTCGTTCAGTATCGACATCATGGAATATGATAAGAAGTACAGCGATAATGAAAACTTGTTGAAAAAAAAGCGGAAAACCGTCCATTTGCTGATGGCGCTAATCATTATTTTTGTAATCATATTATTTAGCCTGATCAATAATCAGGCTGTTATTGCTCAACTATTTACTTTAGCCGGTTATACCTACGGTCCGCTACTGGGTTTATATGCTTTCGGGTTGTTTACCAGAATTGAAGTCAAAGACCGTTATATTCCGTTTGTAGCTCTGGCAGCTCCTGTCGTATCGTGGTTGATCAGTCATTATTCAACACGGATGTTCAACGGCTACGAAATAGGGTTCGAGCTTCTGATCATTAATGGATTGCTCACGTTTATAGGATTGCTCATTATAAGAAAACAACACAATAAAACTGTATAATTATGCCCAATTTAAGATTCATCGCGCTGGAACAAACCCTGCACAGACCTGTTGAGAAGGTCCAATATCCATCAAACAAAGCATCCGATTATTTCGGATCGATGGTATTTAATCAAACCGTGATGCGTGAATACCTCACAGAGGAAGCATACGATGTTTTGCAAAAAGCCATCAAGGAAGGGGTAAGGATTGAGCGAAAAGTGACCGACCAGATTGCTTCAGCCATGAAAGCATGGGCCATGGGCAAAGGTGTCACGCATTACACCCACTGGTTTCACCCGCTGACAGGCGCTACAGCCGAAAAACATGACGCGTTCATCAACCCGCTGGAAGGCGGCCGTGCCGTAGAAGAGTTTCAGGGAGATGCCCTCATCCAGCAGGAGCCCGATGCTTCCAGCTTCCCCAGCGGGGGTATCCGGAATACGTTTGAAGCAAGAGGTTATACAGCATGGGACCCGACATCACCGGCATTTATTCTGGAAAATACACTTTGTATTCCCACAATTTTTGTTTCCTACACAGGCGAATCGTTAGACTATAAAACCCCGCTGCTCAGATCGATGAAGGCGCTGGACGACATAGCTACTGACGTTGTATGTTATTTCAACAAAAATGTGCAAAAAGTATATCCTACCCTGGGCTGGGAGCAGGAGTATTTCCTGGTGGACACAGCCCTTTTCTCAGCCCGTCCCGACCTTGTACTTACCGGAAAAACGGTATTTGGCCACTCTTCGGCGAAAGACCAGCAACTGTCTGATCACTATTTCGGTACAATACACAGCAGAGCGCTGGCCTTTATGCAGGAACTTGAGATAGAAGCGCACAAATTGGGCATACCTTTAAAAACAAGACATAATGAAGTTGCCCCGAGCCAGTTTGAGTGTGCCCCTGTTTTTGAGGAAGCCAACATCGCAGTTGACCACAACCAGCTACTGATGCACCTTCTGGATAAAGTAGCCCGAAGTCATAACTTTAAGGTGCTGTTGCATGAAAAACCTTATGCCGGTGTGAACGGTTCGGGCAAACACAACAACTGGTCGCTGGCCACCAATACAGGAATTAACCTGTTGTCGCCCGGAAAGACAGCGAAAGAGAACTTCCGGTTTATCACCTTTCTGGTAAATATTCTTAAAGCCGTGCATGACCATGAAGAATTGCTGAGGGCCAGCATTGCTTCGGCCGGAAACGATATGCGACTGGGAGCTAATGAAGCACCTCCGGCTATTATCTCGGTGTTTATCGGTGAACAGATAACCCGTACGTTGCATGAGATCGAAAAAATGCCATCTGTCAGAGAGATGAATAACAACCAGAAAAAAGATGTACCTCTGAACATCCCGAAGATTCCCGAGATCCTTTTCGATAATACCGACAGAAACCGGACATCACCCTTTGCTTTTACCGGCAATAAATTTGAATTCAGAGCCGTAGGTTCCAGTGCGAATACAGCCAAACCGATGTTTGTACTAAACACAATCATGGCCGACCAGTTAATAAAGTTCAAAGCCGATGTGGAAAAGCTGATAAAAAAAGGGGTAGAGCAGGATGATGCTATTTTCCGTATTGTAAAAAAATATATCAATGAATCGAGAAACATTCGTTTTGAGGGCAACTCATACAGTGATGAATGGGTGGAAGAGGCTGAGAAGAGAGGCCTCTCAAACCACGAATCGACACCGGAAGCTCTGGGAGCCTTTATTTCGAAAAAAACCATCGACTTATTCGAACGTAACCAGGTAATGAGCAAAAAAGAACTTATGTCGCGTTACGAAATGAAACTGGAGAAATACATTAAAAAGGTTCAGATTGAAGCACGTGTTATGGGCGACCTGGCCATCAACCATATTTTACCAACAGCCATTTTGTACCAAAACAGGTTAATAGAAAATACGCGAGGATTGAAAGAGGTCATCGATTCAAAGTCGTTTGTTAAACTGGCCAAGAACCAGACAAATGCCATTAAATTTATCTCGGATCATATTTCGGCCATTAAAGAAAATGTGGAAAATATGATCGAAGCACGCAAACGGGCCAATAAAATTGAACATACTTACGACAAGGCCATAGCATACAGAGATGAGGTAATGGTGTATTTCGACAGCATCCGTTACCATGTGGACAAACTGGAATTTATGATTGACGACGAACTGTGGCCGTTGCCAAAATACAGAGAGTTGCTCTTTATCAGGTAACTGCACATATTTTACTATTTCGTACATTTGAAGTGTTAAACAGCATAAACTATGAAGCCTGAAAAATCATTATACGTATTCCTGTTCTTTCTTTTACTCATACCTTTCCTGTCAAACGGCCAGTATGTTGTTAAAAAAGTTGCCGGAGATGCTACCAACACAGCACAGGATGGTTTTTATTATGCCTTGCCGCAAACGGTGTTCAAGATCGAACTGACTGTAGAACAAATAAAAAAAATACCGGGTCCGCTGGCCGACTACGCAACAAACTACCTCGGCGTAAACGATTACATCAGATACAGCGGAAATTCGGTACAGCTGATCAATGCCGAAGTTACACCACTGTCCGAAGCCGATCCCGACCAATATTATTATGTTCAGTTTCCTGCCGAAAAGTCGAAAGAAGAGAAAGCGACCTCCTTTCTTCTGTCGGAACAGGGCACTCTGCTGGGATTTGGCCTGGAAGGCGGTACTCAGTTCGAAACAGAAACAACAGATATTGAACAAACCTTTATTTTAATGGAGGGAGACGAGGATTTTTCGTATTTCGCTGATTACAACCGTATGAAAAAGATTGATACGATTGTAAGAAAGATTTCCATTGATACGGTTACGATAAACAGGTTTCTGTTCAAGACTTCCTGGGTGGATAAAAGCAACGAAGAAAAAGCTAATGAGGCAGCCCGGCGTATCTCAGAGAT
>QMPO01000043.1 GCA_003648625.1 Bacteroidota bacterium | reverse complement strand
TATGCAAGTTGCAGAAGAGGAGATACCGCTGGTACAGATTACCGCAACATACATTGATGGAAAGATTGTTTATCAATCAGAATAAACAGAGACATACTTGTAGCGAGTTTTAATTCTGATCATGATACCCTTCGGGTTCCACATGGATCGTTACTTTCAACTTGGGTAGCTCATTCTGCAACTTGTGCTCAATACGGTCGCAAAGATCATGTGATTCAAGAACCGACATGTTTCCCGGAACCTCGAGATGAAAATCAACTTCCCTATTTGAGCCGGTTTTGCGCGTGCGGAGCATGTGAAAATCAACGGCCTTCCCCAGATTGTTTTTGATTGTTTCTTCGATAAGCTGAATCTCTTCAGCAGGTAAAGCCGCATCTGCCAAGGGTTTGAAAGCTTCCACCAGGATCTCAAATGCCTCTTTCAGTATGTAGCTGGCCACAACGATAGCTGCAATGGGATCTAAAAAATGCCAGCCGGTAAAATAAATTACCGCCAGGCTGATGCCAACACCTGCCGAAGTATATACGTGTGTACTCAAATGAAGCGCATCGGCTTTTAAGGCAATGGAGTCGGTTTCTTTGGCTACTTTGTACAAACGGCGACTGACGAACAGGTTGATCAAAGCGGAGACCATCATAACGATGAAGCCAAGTGTCAGGCCCTGTTGACCGATCATCTGTTCCCCTTCCATGAGCCGGGTTACCGCATGATAAATGATCCATCCCGAAGCTATAAAGATCAGGATTGCCTCAACAACCCCGGAAATATTCTCATACTTGCCATGTCCGAAAGGGTGCTCTTTATCAGCAGGTTTTTCTGCAATCTTTATCGAATAATAAGCCATTACAGCCGCCATCAGGTCTATCAGCGTGTGTATGGCTTCCGATAAAATACTCACCGAACCGCTGAATAGTCCAACAACCGTATTCAATACAATCAGAGTTGTATTGGACCAGATGGAAAGACGGGCGGTTTTTGTTTTTACACTCAAGGTTGATTTTTGTTGGCTCGTAAATAGTGTCTGATGCGCTCAGCTAACTATTTCTGTAACTTTTTTAACCAGGCGTACCAGTTCGGTAAGCCTTCTCCCGAGGTTACCGAAAGTTCAATAAACTCAAGTGTCGGATTCACCTGGCGGGCATACTCTTTGGCTTTCTCTACATCAAAGTCGACGTAGGGAAGTAAATCGGTTTTGTTGATAACGCATAATTGGGAAGATTCGAACATAGTGGGGTACTTAATGGGTTTGTCTTCACCTTCAGTTGTGCTGATAATAACAACCCTCTTGCTTTCGCCAAGATCGAATAAACTTGGGCATACCAGGTTACCAACGTTCTCGATAAATAAGACAGAACCTTGCTTCGGATTCAGTTCTTTAACAGCATGATGTACCATGTCGGCATCAAGGTGACAACCGTTTCCTGTGTTCACCTGAATGACAGGGGCTCCGGCTTTATTGATCCTGTCGGCATCATGCATGGTTTGCTGGTCGCCTTCGATAATGTACAGATCCAGTTCGCTTTTCAGTTCGCGAATTGTTTTTTCAAGCAGGCTGGTTTTGCCTGAGCCGGGCGAACTGACAAGGTTAAGCGTAATTATATTCAGCGCTTCAAAATACCCTCTGTTTCGCTGCGCTGTCAGGTTGTTCTTTGCCAGGACATCCATTTCCAGCTGGATCTCTTTACTGTGATGATGATGTCCGTGCTCATGTTCGTGTTCATGTCCGTGCTCATGATCATGATGCTCGTGATGATGGTGATCTTTTCCGGGTTTTGTATATGTTACGTGGTTGTCTTCACCACATCCGCATGTTCCACACATAATGATATTTTTTAAATGGTAATTGTATGGCAAAAATATTAATAAATACCCTTGTTTTGTAAATAAAAAAAATTCTTATATTAGTACTGGAATTTTTCACTTTCATTGTTAATAAATAACTAAATATGAAAAAAAAGATATCACTTCATGTAAAATGCCCGCATTGCCGTGAGTCATTAATGGATGAACAAAATTTATTACATGGTTTTCCCAGCATCAGGTTAAATATCGTAACACCTGAAGAAAGAGGAATAATCAACCTTTGTTCGGTATTTGAGTGTTTTGATCATACTGCAAACATTGATATCAAACAGGACACGATCGTTGATTTTTACTGCCCAAAGTGCAATAAAGAACTCACGGTGAAAGATGAGTGTAAGCTCTGTGGAGCTCCTATGGTTACTTTTGTTCTCAAAGCAGGAGGGCGTGTAAGTATCTGTTCCAGAAAAGGATGCTCCAGTCATTACCTTACATTTCATGACCTGACGCACGAGCTTTCGAAGTTCTACAACGAATTCGGGCTTTAGCAGATGCGGGGTAGTTGCTGCCCCGACAACATTTCGATGATTCTTTTACCCCCAACAAGGGTTTCGAGCCAGGCGCTTCCCTGGTGATCGTTGGTGATTTCACCAATGATGGCACTCTGTGCTCCGGCAGGATGCTCTTTTAATATCTCTACAACATGGTCGGCATCTTCTTTGGCTACAACCATTACAACTTTACCTTCGTTAGCTACATATATAGGGTCGAAGCCGAGTAGTTCACACATTCCTCTTACACCATCATTTACTACCAGGCGGTCTTCTGCCAAACGGATACCGTAATTCTTCCCTTTTACCAGTTCTGAAATTACTGTTCCGAGCCCGCCGCGTGTTGCATCACGCATGAACCTGATTTGGGCACCGGCATCCAGAGCAGATTTAATTAACCCGTTCAGACAGGCACAATCGGATGTTATGTCGGCTGTGATATTCAATTCGTTCCGGGCTGCCATTACAGCCATTCCGTGATCTCCGATGCTTCCGTTGATGATAATCTTATCACCTGCTTTTATGTTCTTTCCCGAGCTGATGGGTACATTTTGCTTGTCCAGAGCACCAATTCCTGAAGTGTTAATGAACAGTTTATCGCATTTTCCTCTGTCTACAACTTTTGTGTCGCCGGTAACAATCTTTACGCCTGCTTTTCTGGCTTCTTCAGCCATAGAAAGTACTACTTGTTCCAGGTCGCTGAACGGCAGGCCTTCTTCGATAATGAACCCAACACTTAAATAGAGCGGGAGGGCACCTGAAACGGCCAGATCATTCACAGTGCCGGCGATTGCAAGTTTTCCGATGTCACCACCAGGGAAAAAGATCGGGTCGACTACAAATGAATCCGTTGTATATGCCAGATGAGTTGTTCCTGTTTCCAGTACGGCAGAGTCTGCTTGCTGCCTGAGTATATCATTATCGAAATGTTTGGTGAAAAGGTCAGAGATAAGATCGTGGCTGAGTTTTCCTCCGCTTCCGTGACCAAGCAGAATTGTATCGTATTTACTTTTCATTGTCAGATAAATGCGTTTAATAAGAACGACTAACGGTTATACAAATAATAAGCGGCACATGAACCTTCGTTGGAAACCATGCACGAGCCTACCGGGTCAGACGGAGTACAAACGGTGCCGAACAGTTTACAGTCTTTAGGTTTGCTCACTCCCCGTAAAATATCACCGCATATACACCCTTTTGGTTCTACCAGGGGTTCTGTATCAACTGGAATTTGCACTTCGGCATCATGCATGGCATATTTATCTCTTATTTTAAGCCCACTGTTTTTAAGTATGCCGAGTCCTCTCCACCAGTCATCACGGTATTCAAAAACCTCATCAAGCATCTCCTGTGCTTTCACATTTCCTTCGGGTTTAACAGCTCTTGTATATTCAATCTCAACTTTTGGTTCCTTATTCTCAATTTGCTGAACCAGCATCAGTATCGACTGCATCAGGTCAACCGGTTCAAAGCCGCTGATGACTACCCCAAGGCCGTATTTTTCGGGAATGCTTAAATAAATTCCTTTTCCCGTTATAGTGCTCACATGTCCCGGACCAATATACCCATCAATCTTAACACCTTCGTCAATCAGGGTTTCCATGGCAGGCGGCATTATTTTATGGGCGCTGTACAGGTAGAAATTTGTAAGCCCGGCCATCTGGGCTTTGATGATACCTGCTGCCGAGATGGGAGCTGTGGTTTCAAAACCGATCCCTAAAAAAACAATTTTCTTTCTGCGATTTTTTTTGGCAACCATCAATGCGTCAAGGATGGAATAAACAATGCGTACATCGGCTCCGTTCGCTTTTTCTTTGTCAAGGCTGGAAGATGAGCCCGGAACGCGGATCAGATCGCCATAGGTAGTAATGATAACATCATCCCTACGACTGTAAGCCACTGCCCGGTCAATATACGTCCTGCTGGTAACACAAACGGGACATCCGGGGCCGGATATTAACTCCACTTCTTCAGGCAACAGGTAAGGGATGCCGTATTTCTGGATCGACATGGTGTGCCCCCCGCAGACTTCCATAAGCCGGACCGGTTTTGTAACAGTTCGTTTGATCTCTTCGGCCAGCAATCGAACGATCTCTTTATCTCTGTATTCGTCAATGTACTTCATAATGCTTTCTTAGATCAGGCGTTTATTTGTTTTTTGCTCTTCTGTGTCCATCTGCTTATTCAATGTCCTGAACTCGTCAAATGTTTTCAGGCTGGCTTCTGCTTCTTCGGCATCCAGTTTCTGAATAGCAAATCCTGTATGGATCAATACATAGTCGCCAACTTCAACCTGTTCATCTTTCAATAGCTCCAGACTTGCCTGATAACTGGTTGCGCCTACGGTACAAATGGCCGTATCTTCGTTTATTTTGTCAATTCTTGCCGGAATGCTTAAACACATAACTGTAAATTATTTAAATAAGTCCTAATGCTCTTCTCTTTGCCGCTATTGCCAGCTGGCCGAGTGCTATACCTCCATCGTTTGACGGTACATCTGACTGAGAAAAGATTGCAAATGTACTATCATTGAGCGTATCCTCCACTTTTTTTAACAATATCCTGTTTTGGAAACTACCGCCGGACAGCACAACTTTTTTAATTTTTGTTTGCTCACTGATCCGGCGCACCTGATCGACAATGATACTGACCACAGTATTATGAAATTTACCGGAGATCATGCCCGTGTCAACATGCTGGTTCAGGTCATCAATGATGCCTTCAAATGTCTTTTTCATTTTTATTACACTCCCTGATTCATAAGAATAATGTAAGGCTGAGTCGGTAGCAACCGATTCGAGTCGCATGGGCGGTTCGGCATGGTATGCTGCGGTTTTACATACATCAATGAGTGCTGCAACGGCATCGAACAGGCGGCCAGCACTGCTTGTCAGCGGGCAGTTGATCTTTTTTTCAATCATCGATAAGACCATTTCTGTTTCACGGGAAGGTAGTCCGTTAAATAAGCGGGCATGTGTTGTTAAAACATCGTGCCCGAAATAATGATACAAATAGGACAACATCATCCGCCAGGGTTGTTTTGTGACCAGATCGCCCCCGGGTTGCGGAATGTACTCGAAATGTGCCATCCGTTCGTAGTCGTTCAGATTGCAAATAAAAAACTCACCTCCCCAGATGTAGCCGTCATCGCCATATCCGGTGCCGTCAAAACTAAGGCCGATAACATCTTCATCCAGTTTATGCTCGGCCATGCACGAGGCAATGTGGGCATGATGGTGCTGGGTTTCAACGATAGGAAGCCCCAGCCTTTTTGCATATCGGGTTGATAAATAATCGGGGTGCATATCGCAAGCGACTACTTCCGGCTTAAACCGGAAAAGCCGTTCAAAACGTTGTGCCGATTCGGTATAAAAGTCGAGCGTCTCCAGGTTTTTCAGATCTCCGATATGCTGGCTCATAATTGCCTGGTTTCCTTTTCCGATACAAAAGCAATTGACCAGCTCGGCTCCGGCGGCAAAAATACCTTCTGCATCGAGGTTCAACCGTACCGGTGAAGGAGCATAACTCCGTGAACGCCTTATTACCCTGCTTTTCTTGTTAGCCACCATAGCTACTGAGTCATCAGTTCGGTTATGTATGTCGCGGTTATAAGTGATCACAGCTTCCGATATATTGCCCAGTTTTTCAAGAGCTTCATCGTTATTAATTACGATTGGCTCATCAGAGATGTTGCCGCTGGTTAATACAATGGCTGGAATATTCAATTTATCAAAAAGCAGGTAGTGAAAGGGCATATAAGGTAGCATAGCACCAACCGTATTTAGGTTAATGCTGATGGAGGGAGCCAGCTCTTTTTTTATTTTTAATAAGGTAATTGGCTTTCGCCAGCCTGTCAGCAGTTCTTTTTCCTCTTTGTCAATAAAAAGATACTCTTCTGCGGCATTAAGGTCGCGGAACATGAGCGCAAATGGTTTTCCCTCCCTGTTTTTCTGTTCCCTCAATTGCCGGATGGTTTTATCATGGAATGCACTGCACGCCAGATGATAGCCGCCAAGACCTTTGATGGCCACTATTTTGTTTTGTTCCAGCAGGTTACAACATAAATCAGTTATTGTGTCAATTTCTTTGATCATTTGTCCCTTATAATATAAGGTGTATTCGGGACCACAATTTTTGCAGGCTACAGGCTGTGCATGAAATCTTCTGTCAAGAACATTGGTGTACTCTTTTTTACATTCCGGGCACATCTCAAATTCGAGCATCGTTGTTTTTGCCCGGTCGTAGGGGAGGTCTTTAATAATAGTAAACCGGGGTCCGCAGTTGGTGCAGTTGGTAAACGGATAATCAATTCTGCGTTCCTGGTGTTTCATGTCGTTTAAACAATCAGGGCAAACGGATATGTCGGGGCTGACTTCGGTAACGGCATCCGATACAGAGGTGCTTTTCTCAATGACGAACGAATCGAAATGACGAACGGTAATTTCCTTTGAATTTATATGCTCAATGGAAGATGCCTGAGGAGATTCGGGAATGATGTCATTTGTAAAGTTGTTGAGATCGTCTTTATTGCCTTCAACAATTACCCTGACTCCTAAATTGTTATTCTCAACAAACCCCTTCAAATGGTGCTTGTGCGCCAGCCTGTATATGAAAGGTCTGAATCCAACGCCTTGCACCAAGCCCGTAATTTTAACCTCTTTTGCCTCGATCATTAACTGAAGTTTCAGGCAAAAATATAATTTATAATATTTCTAAACTTATTATTGTTAATTATTTAACAAAATATTCTAATTTTGCTGTTAACTAATTAACAGTAGTTTTTTTTTATACCCATTAAACTAATCAGAATTATAGCAATAATGAAACAAAAAATCAATCAAATTATCAGTGATTATGGTGCAGACAGAAATCGTCTGATGGATATATTGCTTGACATCCATGATGTGCAGGGATATGTGGATAAAGAGGATATTAAATTGTTGTCGGAAAGCCTGGGAATTTCTACGGCTGAGGTCAACGAAACAGTATCATTTTATCATTTCTTCAGCGATAAGCCCCGTGCTAAATTCAATATTTACCTGAACAATGGGATTACAGCGCATATGAGTGGTCGTCAGGCTGTAAAAGAAGCATTGGAACATGCGTGTGGTATCAATTTCGGGCAGGTAAGTGATGACGGAATGTTCGGGTTGTTTGATACTTCCTGTATAGGTATGAATGACCAGGATCCTGCGGCATTGATCAACGATGTTGTTTTTACACATTTAACACCGTATCGTGTCGAAAAACTCATTTCAGGTCTCAGGGAAGGCAAAGAATTGAAGGAAGTGATTTATGAGAGTTATGGCGATGGCCATAACGCTGATCCTGATGTGCAATCAATGGTTTACAACCACATCCGGAAAGGTTCTATTTTGTTAAATAAAGACTATGAGCGTTTTGAGGTGCTGAAAAAAGAATTGGCAAAATATTCACCGCAGGACGTGATCCAGACCATTGAAGATTCTAACCTGAGAGGCAGGGGAGGGGCAGGATTTCCAACAGGCATGAAATGGCGCTTTGGCCGGCTTGTAGATGGAGAACACCGCATCATCATCTGCAATGCTGACGAAGGCGAGCCCGGAACATTTAAAGACCGTGTGATGCTGACCGAGTTTCCTGACCTTGTTTTTGAAGGAATGGTGATTGCCGCTTATGCCACAGGTGCTGATATAGGTTTGGTTTATCTGAGATATGAGTATAAATACCTGCTGAAGTACCTGAATAAGATACTGGCAGAAATGCGCAAACAGAATCTGTTGGGAAAAAGCATCAACGGAGTTAAAGATTTCAATTTTGATATTCGTATTCAGTTAGGAGCCGGAGCCTACGTTTGTGGTGAAGAATCGGCACTTATCGAATCACTTGAAGGAAAAAGAGGTGAGCCAAGAGATAAACCACCGTTCCCTGTTGAGAAAGGATACCGGGAACTCCCTACAATTGTCAATAACGTAGAAACCCTGGCATCGGCAGTGCGAATTCTGAAAAATGGCGCTGAATGGTACAGTAGTTTCGGTACGAAAGATTCTACCGGAACAAAGCTTTTAAGTATTTCAGGTGATTGCAAATTCCCCGGAATTTATGAAGTTGAGTGGGGCACAAGTATTACCGAAGTACTTGAAATGTGTGGTGCTGATGATGTTCAGGCTATTCAGGTAGGAGGCCCTTCAGGCATGCTGATTGGTCCACGCGACTTTGATAATCTGACAAGCTCAGAACTGATGAAGTGGTACAAACCATCGGGGATGATGGTCGCTGAAAAGTTTTTTGACAGGAAACTTAGTTACTCCGACTTGCCAACAGGAGGCTCGATGATCATATTCAATAATGACAGGGAGCTGTTGCGCGATGTGGTGATGAACTTTATGGATTTCTTTATCGAGGAATCCTGCGGCTCATGCTCCACATGTCGTAATCTGCCCTTTATAATGAAGAAGAAACTGGAGAAAATACTGAATGGTCACGGTGTTCGCCAGGATATTGATGACTTGCTGAGTTGGGGTAAGACGCTGAAAGTAAGTCGTTGCGGGCTGGGTCAGACAGCGGGCAACCCGATTCTGACAAGTATCCTGAATTTCCGCCATCTGTATGAACAACATGTACAGGCAATGGCGGATTACGATAATCTGTTTGATATTACAAAGTCAGTTGAAGCAGCCAATAAATTTGTTGGCAGGAAAACGGAATTTCATCAAAGTAACTGAAAATTAAAAGATCATGAATAACACAATAAAGTTTGAAATAGACGGCAAAATAATTGAGGCGGAAAAAGGCCAGACAATTGTTGAAGCAGCTCAAGCCAACGGGATCTACATACCTACTTTATGTAATTTCTCAGGTGTCAAACCCAAAGGTTGTTGCAGGATGTGCACAATTAAAATAAACAATAAGTTTATGACAGCGTGTACAACGCCTGTAGCTGACGGTATGGAAGTGGAAAACAATACGGAGGAAATTACTGATATCCGCAAAAGTATTATCGAATTACTATTTGTAAGCGGAAATCATTTTTGCCCGGCATGCGAAAAGAGCGGAAATTGCGAATTGCAGGCATTGGCATACAGGTATCAGATGATGGTACCCCGTTTTCCATTCCTATTCCCGCAAAAGGGTGTTGATGCCAGCAGTCCGAAAATTGTAAAAGATCAGAATCGTTGTATTTCCTGTAAACGGTGCATCAAAACAATTGAGGATGAAAAAGGAAGAAAGTACTTTGCTTATAAAAACAGAGGGAATAAGCTGGAAGTTGTTTTGGACGAGGAAATGGCAAAAACCATGACTGACGAAATAGCTCAACTGGCCATGGAGAATTGTCCGGTGGGTTCTATTCTAAGAAAAGAAATTGGATATATACAGCCGATAGGTACACGGAAATACGATAAGAAACCCATTGGAAGTGAAATTGAAGTTTAACAATTAATTAAGACTAAAAAAATGGTAAAAAAAGTAATAGCAACCACTTCTCTGGCAGGATGTTTCGGATGTCACATGTCGCTACTTGATATTGATGAGCGTATCCTCGACCTGATTGAACTGGTTGAATTCAATAAATCGCCTATTGATGACATTAAGAAGTTCACCAAACGTGTTGATATCGGAATCATAGAGGGAGGATGCTGTAACAGCGAGAATGTGGAAGTGTTAAAATATTTCAGGGAAAATTGCGATGTTCTTGTCTCTTTGGGTGAATGTGCCATTATGGGCGGATTACCGGCTTTAAGAAATGGCATACCGATAGAAGAATGCATTCAGGAAGCTTATATCGATGGACCGACGGTACAGTTAAATTCAAAAAAGATTCTGCCAAACGATCCGGAATTACCCATGTTGCTGGATAATGTATACCCATGCCATGAGATAGTGAAGATCGATTACTTTTTGCCTGGTTGCCCGCCAAGAGCTGACCTGATCTGGGATGCCCTGGTAGCATTGATCACGGGTAAGGAAATGGATCTGCCATACGAAGTTGTTAAGTTTGATTAATATTAATTTTGATAAGATATTAAGTTATGCCAAAAAAAATAACGATAGAACCGGTTACCAGAGTGGAAGGTCACGGAAAAGTAACTATAATGCTGGACGACTTCGGAAATGTCCACGATACACGTTTACATATTGTTGAGTTCAGAGGTTTTGAACGCTTCGTCCAGGGACGTCCCTATTGGGAAGCTCCCGTGCTGGTGCAGCGTCTTTGCGGAATCTGTCCTGTAAGTCATCATTTGGCTGCTGCTAAAGCATTGGATGTCATTGTAGGAGCAGGAACCGGACACGGATTGACAGCCGTAGGTGACAAAATGCGCCGTCTGATGCATTACGGCCAGTTTTTCCAGTCGCACGTATTGCATTTCTTCCATCTGAGTTCACCCGACTTTTTATTTGGAATTGACGGTGATCCTGCATTAAGGAATATCATAGGAGTAGCCCAGGCTAACCGCGATCTGGCGGTGCAGGGGGTAATGATGCGTAAATACGGACAAGAGATCATCGCAAAAACCGCTGGTAAAAAGATTCACGGTACAGGAGCAATTCCGGGCGGGATAAATAAAAACCTGAGCATTGCCGAGCGAGACGAACTGCTGAACGGTCCCGATCCGCTAAATGCCGATAAAATGGTTGAATGGTCGGTAGCAGCACTGGAGTTCTTTAAAGATTACCACAGGAACAACAAGGCTATGGTGGATACATTTGCTGCTTACCCGTCCAATCACCTGAGTATGGTGCGCGAAGACGGCGCCTTTGATATTTACCATGGTGTATTGCGTGCTGTTGACAATGACGGAAAAAGGATACTGAACGATGTGGACTATCAGGATTATGATAAATACATTGAGGAAGAGGTCAGGTCGTGGAGTTACATGAAATTCCCCTACCTGAAAGACCTGGGCACCGAAAAGGGATGGTACCGGGTTGGTCCGCTGGCACGGTTGAATGTGTGTGACTTTATACCTTCACCTCTGGCACAGAAAGAATTTGAGGAATTCAGAGCATATACCAACGGGAAACCAAATGGCATGAGCCTGCACTATCACTGGGCCAGACTTATTGAAGTGTTGCATTGTGCCGAAATGATCAGGGATCTGTTAAATGATCCTGATCTGCAGAATGAGGATCTGGTTGTTAAAGGTGAAAAGAAACATAAAGGTGTGGGTGTGATAGAAGCTCCACGGGGTACGTTGTTTCATCATTACGAAATTAATGATGACGACCAGATTGTAAAAGCCAACCTCATTGTTTCTACCACAAACAACAACGAACCTATGAATACGGCAGTGAATCTGACAGCTAAATCATTTATGAATGGACAGAAAGAAATAACAGAGCCGATGATGAACGCTGTTGAGGTAGCTATAAGGGCATACGACCCCTGCCTGAGTTGTGCTACACATGCTTTGGGTAAGATGCCACTGGAAGTTACACTTGTTAACGCAAAAAATGAGGTGATCGATCAAAAAAATAAATAACTTAGTAAAAGTTTTCAAATCAATTTAGGTTTGTGATCATTTAAAAATTAATAAGATGAAAATACCAAAAAGAGTGCTGATCTATGGCTATGGAAACCCGGGCAGGCAAGACGACGGCCTTGGTGCTGAAATGGCTAAAAAAGTAGAAGAATGGATCATTGAGCACGGTTTGAAGTGTATGCAAACCGAGAGTAATTATCAGCTTAATATTGAAGATGCTGAAAAAATGTCGGAATGGGAAATTGTTGTATTTGTTGATGCGACTCAGGAAGATATCCACGAATACAAGTTTGATACTGTAGAACCGGATGATGCTCAGGTGGAATTCACCATGCATGCTGTTTCGCCGGCTTACGTATTGCATTTGTGCGAAAAGCTTTTTGGAAAAAAACCTGAAACTTATGTTCTGGGTATCAAAGGTTATGAATGGGAATTAAAAGAAAAATTATCCGACAATGCTAAGTTGAACCTGGAGCAGGCGTTCCAGTTCCTGACCAGAAAACTGGCCGGATGGGCTTACATTAAAGATAACTTACCAATTAGCATGTTGCGCGAATGAACTTAAACACTTCCTATCTGGGTCTTGAATTGAAAAACCCGCTCATTGCGAGTAGTTCGAGGCTGACAGGTGATCTGGAAACGATCATCCAGTGTGTACACAGTGGTATCGGTGCCATCGTACTCAAATCGTTGTTTGAAGAACAAATCAGGCTGGAAGCTGAGTCGAAAGCCAGCATGGGCTCTGCCAGCGAGTATTATTATTGGTTTACCGAAGCCAAAGAGAAGATCGTAGGACTCTCGCTGGAAGAAAGGCTGAGCAGTTACCTGAAATTTGTTGAAGCGGCAAAAAAGTATACCGATGTACCGGTTATCAGTAGTATTAATTGTACAACGGCTGAGGACTGGCCAAAATTTGCTTCGGCGATTGAACAGGCCGGAGCAGATGCACTTGAGTTGAATATTGCCCTCTTTCCTTTTAATGCATCGGTGAATTGCGGGGAGATTGAGCAGGTATATTATGATATTCTGAATAGCGTAAAGAAAGAAGTAAATATTCCGGTTTCAATAAAACTGGGCTATTATTTTACCAATTTGTGT
>QMPO01000042.1 GCA_003648625.1 Bacteroidota bacterium | reverse complement strand
TTATCCTCATAAAACCACTCATTTCCTTTGATTTCCACCAGCCAGCTGCTGTATTTGTTTCTGTCCAGATGCGCACTCACCACCCGGCCGCTTTTTATCGAGATGTCATATTCGCCGGAGTCTCCCCCGCATATAATGGCTATATTTTTCATGTTTTACGGATGCTTAATAATTTTTACCTTTGCCTCTTTATAAGTACAATATATTCTGCTAAACAAAGTTATGAGAATAAGTCCTGTAAACAAGGGGTAACGCATTTAAATTACGATCAATGGGCTTTTTTTATTTTCTGACAAGAAAAAAATTTTACATCCACCTGCTGATAGCTGCTGTTCTGTCGCTGGTTTTGCTGTGGATCGCACTGTGGTCACTCGACCTGTTTACCCGACATGGAAAAGTCTACATTGTTCCTGACTTCAGTGGTCAGACACTGGAGCAACTATATGAGGATGATTATGATGATTTCTTTGAACTTATCGTTATCGATTCTGTTTTCGACAGAACCCGTCCTAAAGGAAGTATTATTTTGCAAAACCCATACCCGGGAGCAAAAGTAAAGAAGGGGCGGCATGTTTATCTGACAATTATAGCCAAGACACCTGGCAGAGTGTTCATGCCCGACCTTGTCAACCTGTCGCTCAGGCAGGCATTGGTTACTTTAGAAGCACAGGAGCTGAATGCAGGTAATCTGAATTATGTCGATTACTTTGCCCGTAATGCCATTGTGGGACAAATGATCGATGGTGAACCTATTGAACCGGGGACAGAACTCGCCAAAGGCAGCACTATTGATCTTGAAGTAGGCAAAGGAGACATGAATACCAGCGTGGCGCTGCCCATGCTGATCAGTGTAAAAAAAGAAGAGGTGAAAAGAAAATTGCACTATGCCTACCTGAACCTGGGCAACGAATATTATATCGATGTGGTTGACAGCTCGCGTGCGAGGGTTTACAGGACCAATCCTCCTCCCTTGACAGATAAGCCGCTCCGGTTAGGACAGAAAGTGGATGTATGGTATCGCTCAGATGAAAACTTTGACTTTGAAGCCTATCTGAAACAGTTTTTACCCGATTCTACAGTAGCAGATACATCTATGTTTAATAACAATTACGAATAAGGTTGAGATGAACATTTTCAAACAATATTTTACCATCATATTTATAATTCTTGCTGCCGGATTATACGGACAGGAGGTCCTTACGGGCGTTCAGTTCAACGAGACTATCAGAGAGCAGAATAGTACAGGCACAGAAGCAGAACGTTTACGTGATGTGCGGGACCAGATACAACTTCCTTTTTTTGATGATTTTAAAAATGATTACGCCCGGCCAAATCCTGAGCACTGGAAAGATATTGATGTATTCATTAATAAAGACTTTCCCTATTTTGCACCCAATGCGGGAGCAGCCACTTTTGATGCACTCGACAGTACCGGCAATGTATACAGCAATGCTGTCTGGATTCCTTTTGAAGCCGACAAACTGACTTCCAACCCCATCCGTCTCGATTCGGTTTTTGAACCTGTTACCAAGGCGCTAAGTCCTGCCGACTCACTTTACCTGAGTTTTTATTACCAGCCCCAGGGGTATGGTGATGCACCGGAATCGTGGGATACGCTGCTGCTGGAACTCTCGTACCTGACGGGTGACACGGTATTTTCGCACATCGATTCTGTTTTGGTTTCGGCTAATTTATACCTGGAAGATGAAAACGACACCATCCGGCCTTTCGATACGATTTACGCACCCCCGGGATGCAACGAAGACCTCTACATCATCAACTTCCAGACGCTTACATGGGACGACTGGCTGATGATGCCCTGCGACTCGGTATTTGTAGCTGAGATTGGCTGGAAAACAGCATGGAAATCTGAAGGAATGACACTGGATGAGTTCAGGGAACAGAATGGAAAAGATTTTGTCCAGATGATGATACCGGTAAAAGATTCTATTTTCTTTCATGACAAATTCATGTTCCGCTTCCGGAATTATGCAAGCATTGCCAACAATAATATTCCATCATGGCGCAGTAATGCCGACCAGTGGAATGTTGATTATGTATATTTGAACTATAACCGCTCTGTTGCCGATTCCACCTATCGTGTACTCACTTTCTCCGACAGGGCGCCTTCGTTCCTGAAAACCTATCAGGTGATGCCCTACCGGCAATACCGTGCCGATGCACCGTACAATGTGATGAAAGAAAATCTGGAGATGTATATCAGCAACCTCGACAAAGTGGAACACAACACCAAATATATGTACCGTGTGCAACAGGTAAACGGAAGTTTCGGTTATCAGTATAACGGAGGCAGCTGCAACCTGATGCCTTTTTATGTATCCGGATTCCAAAGTTGCAGCACCTCTTGCGGTTCGGCACATGCCTGTCCTCCGGTCAATTCGCCTTTCAACTTTGATTACAGCCGGGATACAACCTCGTACATCATCAAACATTATATCAGCGATTCCTCCGAGTCGAACATTATTGTTGACTCGGTTAGCTACAGGCAGGGATTCTATAATTATTACGCCTACGACGATGGCACACCCGAACTGGGATACGGACTGGAGCCGGCAGGCGCTTTACTTGCCTACCAGTTTAAATTAAGTGTTCCCGACACACTTTTTGGCGTTCAAATGTATTTCAACAGGGTAAAAGATGATGCCAACAGCCAGTTTTTTAACATCAATATCTGGCAGGATAACAATGGAAAACCGGGAGATATCGTAGCGCAAATTCCCAGCCAGCAGGCAATGTGGGAAGACGGCCTTTATAAGTTTTATGCTTATCTGCTGGAAGAACCGGTAATATTATCCGGTACATTTTACGTTGGATGGCAGCAGTTTGAAGGGGGCAGCCTGAACATTGGCTTTGATGCGAACAACGACAACAGAAGTAAGATCTTTTATAAAGTGGATGAAACCTGGTACACCAGCAATTTTGGAGGGTCGTTGCTGATCCGCCCAATGTTTGCTCCGGAAATGATCCTCAGCAACGGAGATATCTCCTCTGAAGAAAAAGTGAGCATCTTTCCCAATCCGGCACGCACACATTTTACCATCGGCAACGAATCCATCAAACAGGATCATAAAGCAACGCTTCTGATTTACAATATGTACGGAGCTGTGATTAAAAAGATTAACAACCTGAGCGGTCAGATTGATATCAGCCAGCTGGCTACGGGAATGTACATTGTTAAGATAAGCAGCAAGGGTGATGTCTTCAATGAAAAACTACTTATCAGCAGGTAAGATGAACAATAAAGTTGAACTCAGAGAGGAAAGCACGGAGCTTTACGAACATTTCAGGTTTGAAGTTGACCCGGGTCAGGAACCTGTCAGGATCGATAAATTCCTGTTCAGCCGCATTCAGAATGCCTCACGCAATAAAATACAGTACTCGATAAGGGCAGGCAATATTTTAGTGAACGACAAACCGACAAAGTCCAACTATCAGGTACGGCCCGGAGATGTTATTTCCGTATTGATGTCGGAGCCTCCGAGGGAAACGGAAATTACACCGGAAGACATCCCGCTGGATATTGTTTACGAAGATGATGATGTGATCATCATCAACAAACAGGCAGGACTGGTGGTACATCCGGGGCACGGAAACTATACAGGCACCTTGTTGCATGGTCTGGCACATTATTTTAAGGAAAGCGGACAAGCCAAAAAAGTGGAGAACGGATTCGGTTATTTAGTCCATCGCATTGATAAGAACACAACCGGCCTGCTGCTGGTTGCCAAAAATGAGGAAGCGCAGACTTTGCTTGCCCGGCAATTTTTTGATCATACCATCGACAGAAAATATGTGGCGCTGGTGTGGGGAGAACCCAAAGAAGAGGAAGGAACAATCACGGGAAGTATTGGCAGGAATCCACACGAAAGAAAACAGATGACGGTGTTTCCTGACGGCGATAAAGGGAAAGAGGCTATCACACACTATAAGATCTTAAAGAAATTCGGATACGTTACACTGATTGAGTGCCAGTTGGAAACGGGCAGGACACACCAGATCAGAGTGCACCTCAAATACATCGGACATCCGCTGTTCAATGATGATCGTTATGGAGGCCACCGCATACTGAAAGGCACAACATTTACGAAATACAAGCAGTTTGTCCAGAATTGCTTTAAGATTATTCCGCGCCACTCGTTGCATGCCAAATCCATCGGATTCACCCATCCGGTTTCCGGAAAGAAACTGCACTTTGAATCAGAATTGCCTGATGATCTGAGCGAAGTCCTGATCAAATGGGAAGATTATACGGCACACCGGAATTTAACGGAAGAGTAGCTCCCCACGCCTTAGGTTATTTTTTTATATAAAACGCTTTTAATATCTGTAGTCGTTCATCTGTTTTTACATGAATGAGATACAAGCCGGCAGCATGCCTGCTGAGATCAATATACAGGCTGTTTTCATTTTCCGTTACGAACACCGGGCCGACTATTCTCCCTAACAAATCAAAGACATTGATTTCAATAGTTGAGGGAATTTCTTTTCCAAACGTAAGCCTATAGACACCTTTCGCAGAAGGATTCGGCACCATCATCGGCAAAACATGTATGTAACCCGGTCTGTGCAACGTATCATTTCCATTGGCCGATTTGGCAATCAGCGTAACACCAAATGCGCCAAAAGTGTTGTATCGAACCGGAGGAGGATCTTCAGCTTCAGAGTACGATGGCTCTCCTCCTTCAAAATACCACGCATATCCGGTAATATTTCCCGTGGAATAATTCACATAGTTAACCTGTTCTCCAATCGTTATCTCAAGAACATCTGAAGAAAAGTTGGCAAGAGCTAAGGTTGTATCAAGGTTTGTACCTTTAAGCGACTTAACACCGGTATGCAACGGGTCAAGCCAATACTTAAGCTGGCGTGTAGAATCTGCTCCCTCCGATTCCCAGGCGTGACTGAATTTACCATAATAATCGGGCTGCTCAGGATAACTGCAGGAAGCTTCTCCCCCGGTAAGTGCTCCGATAATAAATCCCTCCGGGTTGAACAACGGACTACCCGATGAACCGCCTTCTGTAACACCGTATCCATTCTTTGTCTCTGCCCATTCAACTTTCCAATACATACCGTTTTCAATGGGCTCTGCACCGTAATATTCTGTCGAAATAATCGGATCGGTATAGGTAGAGATCATTTTAATATCTCCCTGCGGATGATGAATGGTCACTCCGGAAGGTGAAACAGCCCCCGAACGATCCCAGCCATTATAATAAGCGTGGTAACTTTCAGGAATATCCCTGTTGAGTAGAAGCAACTTAAAATCGGCTGCCTCGTCTATATCATAGCGGCTATGTGCCAACAGGCTGGCACCGTTAATTCTATGACTGTTATCGGGCTCCGTAAGCGGCAGCTCACAATCTTCACTTTCATAATTAAAATAGAAAATCCACGCCCGGTAATCAAGTGCAGACGCATATTCACCACAATGGTTGGCCGTCAGGAAGTAAGGTTTCCCATCATTGTTTGTGTTGTTTATCAGCGAACCGGTACACCAGAACAGGTTTGTAGCTTCCTTGACAAGCACACGTGCAACACCGTTTTTTTCACTTTGCCAGCTGTCACCTTCCTCACAATTAACCGGTACCTCACACCCGCCGGCACCACCAAAATCACGACCGGCTAATCCTGCCATCCGGTCCGCTACGCCAACTTCGGTAAGTCGGAAGGGAAGCGTATGATAAGAAGTGTTCAACTCGACAAGAAGGCTGTCTCCCCTAAGGAATCCGACAGCAAAAAGCACGTCGTTATTTATGTATGTATAAGCTCCCTCAGGCTGATCCTTTGTTGTATAAATGAACAGTTTGTCACCTTCCCTTAAATTCATATTGCTGAGATAAATATTCAGGGCCGAAGCTCCGGGCACATAAAATCCGATACGCCAGACAAATGTTTCGTCAATGGTATCCCACATACCTTGCATCGGAATATTTTCCTCTAGAGGAATGGTATGACCTGCCGGTAAGGGCAATGCCTGTTTAACAAAATCCTTCTTTGATGTAACATTGTTTTCTTCTAATACGATAAAAGGCAAAGGCGTCAATTTATGATCATTCAATGAAGCGGGGAAACACGGCTCCATCACCTGGCCGTTGAGCACCAGCGGAACTAAAGCAATAAAAACAAGAATTCTGCGAACTCCTATAACACGCTGTAAAAGAATAATTATGTCTTTTTTGCTGTTTCTCATTTATGAATTGTACTAAAACCAAACAAATGTAATGAATTTACACGGCACCCCTGTGTCTTCGAAAAAATATGGAATATGACCGGGAATTTATATCTTAACTGTATTGTTTTGTACAATAATTCTCTACATTTGACCAAACTTTTGGCGCATGATTGTAATTACCGGAGCTGCAGGGTTCATCGGCAGTGTACTGACAGGTAAAATGAACCTGAAAGGCAGAGACGACCTTATTTTAGTGGATGATTTCTCCAGCGAAAATAAAGAGAAAAACCTGACTGGCAAAAAAAATGAACTGTCCGTCCACCGCGATGATTTCTTTCAATGGTTTGACAAAAATTACCACCTTGTTGAGTTTGTGCTGCATATTGGCGCCCGTACCGATACCACTGAATTTGACAAAAATGTATTCGATATACTGAACCTTAATTACTCCAAACAAATCTGGAACCGGTGTGCCGAACATAAAATCCCGCTGATCTACGCTTCCTCAGCTGCTACTTACGGCATGGGCGAATTTGGTTACAAAGACAACCATGACCTGGTGGGAAAACTGAAACCTTTGAATCCGTATGGAGAGTCAAAGAATGATTTCGACAAATGGGTACTTGAACAGACAGAAGAGCCACCATTCTGGGCCGGATTAAAATTTTTTAATGTCTATGGTCCCAACGAGTTCCACAAAGGGCGTATGGCATCGGTCATTTTCCATGCATATAATCAGATCAAAGAAACCGGGAAAGTAAGATTGTTCCGTTCGCACAACCCTGATTTTAAAGACGGCGGGCAACTGCGCGACTTTGTGTATGTGAAGGATGTGGTGGATGTGATCAATTATTTTATCGACAGCCGGCCCGAATCGGGGCTGTACAATCTGGGCACCGGAAAAGCCCGCACATTCATCGATCTGGCCAACGCCACATTCGCAGCCCTGGATATGGAACCACAAATCGAATTTATCGATACTCCTGAAGATATCAGGGACAAGTACCAGTATTTTACAGAAGCCGATATGAGCAAGCTTTACGCTTCAGGTTACAACGAACCCTTCTACTCGCTGGAAAACGGTATCGGTGATTACGTAAAAAATTATCTTGTCAAAGAAAATTACTATTAATACTTCATTCGTTTGGTAAAGACACAATACACCCCTGGTTTTTGTTACAAATTTAAACCAGGGGTGAATTGTATAAGGGTATTATTTCTTAATTATTTTTATCCATTCCGTCTGTTCAGCATCTGTCGCCACCTGCACAAAATACAGACCCGGCGCATTTTTCAGGCTTACAGTGATCCGGTTCGTATTTAAATACTCCTGATGCAAAACCACCTGACCCTGCATGTTGTAAATATTTACCACTATATGTTGATGAAGGTCATTGAAATCTATATGGAAATCCTCATTCATCGGATTCGGATAAACCGTTATGCCATCATAAACCATATCCTCTGCAACGCCAACAAGTTCCGCTCCCAGTTTGCTAATAAATGTAGCTCTCTCTCCCAGTGCAGTGAGAAGATAATTTTCTATACCCGGGTCAAAATCGGCAGTTCCGCCAAAATAACCAACCGTATAAACATTGCCCTGATCCGATATCACCGACATACCGCGGTCGTACAGAGGACCACCCATTCCGGCCGCCCAAATGAACGTACCGTTGGAGCTTAGTTTACTCACAAAAGCATCCAGATCGCCTGCCGATGTCATCCAGTATGTTCCTTCACCGGGATCGAAATCAGCAGTTTCGGTAAAATACCCGGTTACATAAACATTATTGTTATTGTCCAGGGCCATCGCATAGCTGCTTTGGTCCCCTTCGCCACCTATCTGGTTTACCCACAATAAATTGCCTTCCGTATCCATTTTCCCCGTAAATTCGTCTCTGCCACCAAAAGAAGTCAGGATCATGCCTCCGGCATCCGGAGCAAAATCAACAGCCCCCATAAAATTACCGGTAATGTACAAATGGCCTTCATAGTCATAAACTATTGACTGTCCGAATTCATCGCTCGTTCCGCCCATATGCTTTGCCCAAACATAATTGCCATTGGAATTGAGTTTGCTGACAAAAATATCATTCCCGCCAAATACAGTAAAAAGGACTGTTCCGTCACCGGGATCAAAATCACCTTCTCCCTTAAAAGAGCCAATCGTATAAACATTCTCCTCTTCATCCAGGCACATCGACTGGCAATAATCAAACAGTGTACTACCCATCGTTTTAGCCCATACAAATTCATGGTTACTGTTTAATTTTTCAACAAATATCGACTGTCCGTTAGTCGACATATAAAACTCGGCAGGACCCGGATCAAAATCAAAAGTACCAATATAATACCCTGAAATGTATATATTTCCTGACGGCGCTACCATAACACGTGTGCCGGTACCGTCATTAACACCTCCTAACTGCCCGGCCCAGATATAGTCTCCGTTGCCGTTCAACTCAGCAATAAAAACATCCTTGCCTCCAATACTGGTGAAATTAACCGTAGCTTCGCCGGGATCCATATCAGCAGTTCCCTCAAAAACCCCTGTTATATAAATATTTCCCGATGCATCACAACTGACATTTCTTGGAAAGTCATCTCCGGTTCCCCCGATTTGCTTTACCCATAGTAAATTACCCTCAACATCGATTTTCGCTACATAGACATCCTTCGCTCCGAATGATGTCAAAAAATGGGTGTCTTCACCCGGATCAAAATCCACTGTCCCTTCGAAACCACCGCTTACGATCATTTCGCCGGAAGGATACTTTGCCATTGTAATGCCATAGTTTAAACTGGTACTACTAAATTGTTTAGCCCATTTAAACGGCTGTGCATGCACCATTATGCCTGCTAAGATCATGGTAATTAATAGTAATTTTTTTTTCATAATTCATTATTTTGGTTAAGGTTAATAAATAACTGCAATTTCACAAACAACAGAAACAACCTGATCTTCAGCACAATCAGACGCACAAGTCAGTCTCCCTCAATCATTCATACTTATTGGGTTTATAGTACGGTGATAAAATGATTTTTCATGCACTTACCACTGTTACTGATGTTTTACGATCGAAAGTTACAATAAAAATTTATTCGATGCAAAAAAATTTACTGAAGATACCTGAAGTTAAGTCGATTGACAACAGAATCAAGGTTTCAGGGCAATCACTCCGCTGCCGATGCAGGTCTTCTCTTCCCTGTCGTAAATTACGGCAAACTGTCCCGGAGCAATGCCGGAAATAGTCTTCTCGGAAATAATGCGTATACCCTGGTCATCCCGTACCAAACGACCAGTTTCAAAAGCAGGCTGGTGGCGTATCTTGAACTTGATATCGCTGAGATTGCTGTAATCGTGATTTGGATTTAATATGTGCAGGTCATGCAGCCAGATGGTGTCATCATACTGAGAAATGGGATCATAGCCATTGGAAACATAGACAACATTTTCCTGAATATCTTTATTCACAACGAACCAGGGGCCTCCTCCCAGCCGTAAACCACGCCTCTGCCCTATTGTATGAAACCAGATGCCTTTGTGTTCGCCCAGCACCTTTCCTGTTTCCAGTTCAACAATTTTGCCGGGCTGCTCGCCTACATACTTTCTAATAAAATCGGTGTAGTTTATCTTTCCCAGGAAACAAATCCCCTGGCTGTCGGGGCGGTGGGCACTGGGTAATTTCATTTCTACGGCAAGTTTGCGAACCTCTTCTTTTTGTAAGTGGCCAATCGGGAACATGACTTTCTTTAACTGATCATAAGTGATCTGCCCCAGGAAATAAGTCTGGTCTTTCACCCTGTCTTTGGCTGTCCCCAAAAAGACCCCTTCATCATTTTCGTAAGTACTGGCATAATGACCGGTAGCTATTTTATCGAAATCCTTCCCCATGCGGTCGTTGAAGGCACCGAACTTGATCAGCAGGTTGCACATGATATCGGGGTTGGGTGTCAGGCCGCTTTTTACCGTATCCAGCGTGTATTTCACTACCGTCGACCAGTATTCTTCCTGCAGGTCGATAATATCCATCTTGCAGCCGTATTTTTTGGCGATCCAGGTAGTGATCTCAATATCCTCTTCCGAAGGACAATCCATAAACGCATCCTCATTCTCCATACCTATTTTGATATAAAAAATATGCGGGTCGTACCCCTGCTCTTTTAGAAGCGGAATGGTCACCGAACTATCAACTCCTCCCGATACCAGGGCTGCAATTTTCATGTGTTTCTTTATCTTACTTGTGTTTTCTAAATATTCTGTTAATTCAGTCGGCAGTCTTCAACCGGCAGTCGGCAAACTAACAACGTTAACTAATAACCCTTAACAAATAACGATTAACAAATAACCAATCTCCGGCAAAGGTCGCTAAAAGATTTTATTCTCCATAAAAAGAGTGTTTCTAAATATGGCACTCATGCCATTTACCCGCTAAGTTTTTATACTTTTGACTACTGAAAAAATTAATCACGTAATAAACGATTACCATGTACGGAAAATTTAAAGACCATCTGATCAAAGAGATCAAAGATATCCACGAAGCAGGATTGTATAAAGACGAACGTATTATCGTTAGTCCGCAAGGTGCCGAAATAGAACTTGAAACAGGCCAGAAGGTACTGAACTTTTGCGCGAACAATTATCTGGGGCTTTCCAACCATCCAAAGCTGGTAAAAGCTGCGGAAGAAGGGCTGGAAACACACGGTTACGGTATGTCGTCCGTACGGTTTATTTGCGGCACAACCGACCTGCATAAAACACTGGAAAAAAAGATTGCTGAGTTTTTCGGCACGGAAGATACGATTCTGTATGCTGCTGCTTTTGATGCCAACGGGGGTGTTTTTGAACCGTTGCTCACTGCCGAAGACGCAATTATTTCCGACAGCCTGAACCATGCTTCGATTATTGACGGTGTCAGGTTATGCAAAGCCCAGCGCTATCGTTATCCCAATGCCGATATGGAAGCACTGGAGAAAGTGCTGATCGAAGCGCAGGCACAGCGGTTCAGGGTTATTGTTACCGACGGTGTCTTCTCCATGGACGGCAATGTGGCCCCTGTGGACAAAATGGTGGAACTGGCAGAGAAATACGATGCCATGGTCATGGTGGATGAGTGCCACTCAGCCGGTGTTGTGGGAAAGACAGGAAGAGGCGTAAGTGAGCATTTCGACATTATGGGGAAACTGGACATCATCACAGGAACTTTAGGTAAGGCATTTGGAGGTGCTGTTGGCGGATTTACCACAGGCCATAAGGAAATAATAGAAATGCTGCGCCAGCGTTCGCGCCCGTACCTGTTCTCAAACTCATTGCCTCCGGCAGTGGTCAATGCCGGCATACGCATGTTCGACATGATGAGCGAGACCAATGAGCTACAGGATAAACTACATGCGAATACCGATTATTTCATGGAAAAAATGACGGCCGCAGGTTTTGATATCAAACCGACACAATCGGCTATCTGCGCTGTGATGCTTTACGATGCGAAACTGTCTCAGGATATGGCTGCCAAATTGCTGGAAGAAGGCATTTATGTAATTGGTTTTTATTTCCCTGTAGTTCCCAAAGGAGAGGCACGTATTCGGGTACAGCTATCGGCCGGACATGAAAAAGCACATCTGGATAAAGCCATTGCGGCTTTTACTAAAGTTGGCAAAGAACTGAACGTTATCAAATAAAGGAGCAAATATGGTCTTTGGCATTGGCACCGATATTATTGAAGTGAAACGTATGCAGCGGCATCTGGAAAAAAATGACGCATTGCGTAAAAAGCTATACACTGAAGGTGAACAGGCCTATTGCGAACGTGCCAATGTGATGAAATACCAGAGCTATGCCGCCCGGTTTGCTGCCAAAGAAGCTTTTTTTAAGGCGCTCGGTACCGGTTATCGGTATGGCATGGCTTTCCACGAAATCGAAGTTTTCAATGATGAACTGGGAAAACCTTTTATCAAACCACACGGCAAAGTAAAAGAATACCTGGAGGAGAACAAGGTAACGCATATCCACCTGACGATTTCACATGTGAAGAAAATGGCGAGTGCTTTTGTGGTGCTGGAGAAGTGAGGTTTCTTGCTGTTACGCAAAGTTTCGCAAAAAATCCGCAAAGGAACGCGAAGGTTCAGTTTGAAAGAGCCCCGCCCACCCCACGTTCAACTCTGAGGTGCCCTGTGAAAGCCTGTGGGTTGGCGCACCGCGAGAGTCGTGGAGTATAATAGGGATTTCCCTAAGTTGTCCCCGATTCTTTCGTCGCTACGCTCCTCAGAAATAAACGTTTTTTATTTTTTTTCTATCGTTTTTTCGGGATTTAATGGACCGAAGCATCCCGAAGGGATCGCAGGAATGGTAAGACGTGGAATTCATTCCACAGCAACAGAATTTCGTTTTTATTCTTCGGGCGGGACGCCCGAAGCGGGGATAGACCTTCCAGCGTTCGTAGAACCTGGAAGCGTCAGCCAGGGGCATTGCAAATGCCAATGGAAAGCATCCTCGTCTAAGACGAGGACGATAGAGGGTGCATTATTTTTTAATCTCCTCCAAAAACAGCTTCGCTGTTCTTTCCACGCTTTCTTTCACGGGCATCAGCTTCATATCAACAGTTTCGAGAAGCTTTTGGGAGGAATACGCATAAAATCTGCCCGATGAACGGATGACATCACGGGTGATGGCAGGCTGTTTTCTGCTGAGCTTCGCATACGCCTCCGCCACCCGCCATCCAATCTCTCCCAGCCATTTACCCAGCTTGAATTTTGG
>QMPO01000041.1 GCA_003648625.1 Bacteroidota bacterium | reverse complement strand
TTAATGGAGAGAAGTCCATGAAATTATGGAACTTGTTCAAATACCAGACAATAGTGAAAAAGGCACCCGCCTGTGCGATAACAGTCGCCAGAGCCACTCCTTTAACACCCCAGCCAAACCCCACCACAAACAAAATATCAAAAGCAATATTTGTTAATGTGGAGATAATTAGAAAATATAACGGTGTTAAAGAATCGCCTAAACCCCGCAACACGGCGCTTGTTCCCTGAAACCCGAAAAAGAAAATAAATCCCAATGCATAAATTCTGAAGTAATCAACAGCCGGCCCAATCACATCCTCAGGCAGACTGATCAGTGTAAATATAAATTTGCTCGCCAGAATTCCTACTGTAGTAATAACGATTGCGGCGAAAAACAGGAATATGTATAACGTATCAATTGTTCGTTTTACCTTATCCATCTCTTTGGCTCCAAAATACTGTGCTATGATCACGGTAGCTCCTATTGCGATACCAACAACAAACGAAATCAGGGCAAAAATGAGCGGAAAATTGGCCCCTACAGCAGCGAGGGCTTCTTTTCCGAGTACTTTTCCGATGATAATACTGTCAACTACATTGTACAATTGCTGAAAGACATTACCAGCCAACATGGGCAAAGCAAAATTGAGTATTTGTTTTCCTTCTTTGCCTACAGTTAAGTCTTTCAACGGAACAAATTTGTTAAATGAAGATTAGTTTGAATACATGACCAACGCTTACGATCAGGTATAATGGATTATTCTTTTTTAGTACGTAACGGATTTTCTATTTTGAACGCATTTTTAGGGTTTAATTTCTCTACATCCTTTTTTACTTCATTCATTTCTGAAGCTACATCTTTCAGGTCTTTGGCAAGATCACTCTCTTCGGTTGCCGATTTAAACTCCTTAACACCTTTACCCAACCCTCTGGCAAGTTCAGGTATTTTTTTTACGCCGAAAAGTAAAGCGATAGCCACAACAATCAAAATGATCTCGGTGCCGCCAAACATTCCGCAATACTGTACCATATGTTTTAATTTATTTTTCAAAATTAATTAAATAAGTAAACACAACCTGATATTATCGGCACAAACATTGATAAGCTTACGGATTGCGTATCTTTGCACTGTTCAACAGGCCGGCCTGTCGCTCCCGCAAGGGGGAGGAAAGTCGGGACAACACAGAGCACCATACTTCCTAACGGGAAGGCGCCATTTACGAATGGTGACAGCAAGTGCCACAGAAAATAACCGCCCAAACGGGTAAGGGTGAAAACGTGGGGTAAGAGCCCACGCTGCTTTATGGCGACATAAGGCAGGGGTAAACCTTATGGGTTGCAAGGCCAAATATGCCGGTGTTTGAGGGCTGCTCGTCCGATGCCGGTGGGTAGGCTGCTTGAGTTATGCAGCGATGTATAACCCAGATAAATGACAGGCACTCGTCCGACAGAATCTCAGACGGGTACAGAATCCCGCTTACAGGCCTGTTGAACATTTTTATTCAGAAAAGTAAAGATGTTTATATTAATTTGCTCAATTTTCCGTTACATTCATAACTGAATTAAAACCAGTAATCGCCTATCGAGACAAACTTTACTTTTTTCGACTATTCATCATAGTACTTCAGCAAATGAGAAAAGTTATTTTTAGTATTGTTTTACTGATTCTGTCTTTCATATATTTTCCGGCTTCAGCACAAAAATCAGTCTATTATGATCCGCCCCAGGAAACCTACAGGCAGGCTATGGAATCGTTCCGGCAACAGAACTATGGCGCTGCGGCTCCGCTGTTCGAAAGATACATGGCCGAAAATGACAATCCTCACGATGCTTTTTATGAAAATGCTGCCTATTATTACACAGTTAGCAATGTAGCTTTAGGCAACAAAAATGCCTTGCAGCAGGTAGAACATTTTGTTACAGATTATCCCGAAAGCGCCTGGCTGCCGAAGGTTTATTTCGAACTGGGAAAATTGTATTTCAAATCGAGAAAATATACCGAAACACTGGAAGCATTTTCAAAAACTTCTCCTGAGAAACTGACCAGAGAGCAACAACCCGAGTATTACTACAAAAAAGGATACAGTGAGCTAAGTCTGAATGAGTTTGATGAAGCCGCAGCATCTTTCTCCCAGATCCTCGATTCGAAAAGCAGCTACGGGCCTGCGGCTAATTTCTATTACGGCCACATCCAGTACCAGAAAGGTAACTACGATGAAGCACTGATGAGCTTTAAAACAATAGAAAACAATAAGAAGTTCAACAAATACGTGCCCTATTATATCCTTCACATTTATTTTGAAAGGGGCAATTACCAGCAGGTCATCGCCGAGGGCTCATCTTATCTTCAAAAGGCCGACCGCAAAATTAAAGGTGAGGTAAACCGACTGATCGCCAATGCTTATTACGAACTGGGAGATTATGAAAATGCCCTCAGCTATTTTGAGGATTATGAACGAATGGGTGCAAAAAACCTGGGTTCGGATGAACATTACCGAATTGGCTACACTAAATTCAGGAACAAACAATACAACGCCGCTATTACCAATTTTCAGAAAGCCAGCGAAACTCAAAGCGATAACACCCAAAACGCCTGGTATAACCTGGGGTTCTGCTATTTGTATACTCATCAGAAGAAATTTGCACAAAATGCCTTTTTAAATGCTTACCGGGAGGAAACATATCCTGAAATTACCGCAGACGCTTTGTATAATTATGTGAAGCTCACTATTGAACTGGGTGGGGATATGTACAATGATCCTGTGACCATTGTAAAAGAATACATTGAAAAAAACAACGGTCTGGAAAAAATCAGTAACGCCTACGAACTTCTGGGACAATTATACCTTGCGTCAAACAATTATGAAGCAGCACTTGCTTCGCTGGAGCAGTCGGGGCAAATGAATCCGGAGTTACAAGCCATTTATCAGGAAATTGCTTTTACCAGCGCCGTCAGCGAATTTAACAAAGGTAATTATGAGCAGGCTATGACCAATTTCGACAAAGCCACAAAATTCTCAGCCGACCCGGAAGTGAAATTAAATGCTCTGTTCTGGAAAGCAGAAGGACTATACAGGAACAAGGATTATGAGGAAGCGTTAAAGCTCTACAAAGCTTTTATTTCTACTCCCGGGTCATCAGGATCTGAGTTTTATGCCGCTGCCCTGTACAACCTCGCTTACACTTATTTTAACCAAAAAAACTATTGGCAGGCAATTACGTATTTTAAAAAGTTCCTGCAGACAAACAGCACAGAAAGAGAGCTTGTATCTGATGCCACACTCCGTCTTGCCGATTCGTATTTTATCCTGAAAAAGTTTGACGAAGCTTCTGCTTTATACGACCGCGTGATTCAAAATAACGCAAAGGATGCAGATTACGCGCTCTATCAGCGGGCTTTCTGTTACGGGGCCAAAGGAAACTTTAACAGCAAGATCAGTTCGTTGACAACACTTTCTCAGCGATACAAGAAATCATATCTCTACGATGACGCTTTATACGAAATCGCCTCCACTTATGTGATCCAGAATGATCCGAGGCATGCCATTATTTATTTCGATAAGCTGGTGAAGGAAAAACCACAGAGCAACCTGGCCAAAAAATCACTGCTAAAACTCGGATTCATCTATTACAACAACAACCAGAACGAAAAAGCCATCAGTACGCTGAAGCAGGTAGTTGATAAATATCCGGCCTCCACTGAAGCCAGAGAAGCGCTCAGCACCCTGCAAAGTATCTACATGGACAAAGGTGCCATTGATGAATACTTTGCTTACGCAAACAAACTCGATTTTGTGCAGGTGTCAACGGGCGAACAGGACTCGCTGGTATTTACAACAGGTGAAAATCAGTACATTAATGGTAACTGCCGTGAGGCTGTCCCAAAACTTGAAAATTACCTGCAACAGTTTCCGCAGGGAGGCTTTGTGCTGAAGACATTTTACTATTTGTCCGATTGTTATGAAAAAATGGGAGATGAAGAAAAAGCGTTGAAATATAATCTGGAAATAATTGGATTTCCGGATAATCCGTATACGGCCGGTGCTCTGCTTAAAGCTGCCCGTATTGAATATGACAGAGAAGAGTTTGATCCGGCAAAAAAACACTACCAGCATCTGGCAGATATTGCTGAAGATAAAGGAATGCTTGTTGAAGCACTGGACGGAAGCATGCGCTGCTCGTATTATACCGCTGATTATCGAAATGCGATAGCTTATGCACAGCTACTCATCGAATCGGGTACTGCCGATGACAACCAGCGCGTGTATGCCCGGTACATATCGGCAAAATCATACCAATCTATGGGCAATACGGACAAAGCTACTGAAGCATTCGAACAGGTGGAACAGGGCAGTGCAGATGAGATGGGTGCTGAAGCTAAATACGAACTTTGTCTCAGCGCTTTCAGGAAAGGTCAGACCGATCAGTCGGAAGCATTGATCTACGAATTATCGGAAAATTACAGCGATTATCCATACTGGGTAGCGAAGGGGTTCATCCTGCTTGCTGATATTTACGTACAGCGTGGAAACACATTTCAGGCAGAACAAACTCTGCAAAGTATCATCGACAACTTTGAAGGTGATGACCTGAGACAGGTAGCTCAGGAGAAACTGAATCAGTTAAAATCACAGAACTAATCGTTAGCAAAAACAGGAACAAATGAATTATAGAACACATAAAACACACGGCTTCTTTCTTGTTTTACTGACAATACTAATGCCGACCGGCATATTGATCGGTCAGGAAGATAATAGCCACAACGAACAGGTAACCATTATCGGTTCCATTGACCCCTCCATCAACGAAGCATATAAAATTAACCAGCAACCAAAAGCCGGTCAGCTTTCACTGCAACATCCCGAATTTGAATTTAATTATCTGGATAAGCAAACAGCTACAAAAATTACTCTGGAGCCCATTACTCCTGCAAAAATTAACGTTGATAAAAGAAAAAAAACATATAAAAATCTGTTGGTTGCAGGTATTGGAAGCCTGTTTAGTCCTTATGTAAATTTCCTTCATTCGGCAGGCAGAAGAAACAGCTATCGTTTCACAACACAGATTTATCATTTGTCAGCATTCCGGAATATTCCCGAATACACGAACCCTTACACAAACACAAGTGCCCTGCTTAATTATGAAAAGTTTTCCGGAAATCATATAATCAACACCGGATTTCAGTATAAATTGAATACAAACCGGTTTTATGGATTTGTCGAGAGCGAGTATCAGGGCATTGATCCTGACGACAGCAATCTAAAGCAAATGTTCAACCTGATGCAGGCAAATGTAGGCATCCGAAGCAATTATAAGAATAACAAAAAGCTATTCCATTCCATCAGTTTATCCGGTTATTATTATTTCGACAGATACAAAACTTCCGAAGCAAATGCCGATCTGCCGTTCGACTTTTATAAATCCTTTGATGTTACCAAAGCACTGAATTATCAATATCTTGGACTGAAGGGCAAGGTCACCTATTTCCGCAACAGCGACACGCTTATTACGTCAAGCGACCTTTTTGTTAATCTTACACCTTATTTCAAGGCCAGATATGGTATTGTCAATTTCAGATTAGGCTTAAGTTTCAGTTATCTGAACACAACAGAAGGAAGTCTTCATTTCTATCCCGAACTGGATGCCACTGTTGAATTAATCCCTGACCGGCTGACTATTTATGCCGGAATTGACGGTGGTCTGGAGAAAAACAGTTTCTATCTTCTGGCTGACGAGAATCCATACGTTTCTTCCACAATTGACACCAGGTGGAAGAATAATAAATTTAGCGGGTATGCCGGAATAAGAGGAAATATAGGCCAAAAAATCGGGTTTAATATCGAAGGTGGGTGGACTAAATTCGATAACGAATACTTCTTTGTTAACACATATTTTAATGCGGAAGTCGCTCCGAACGGTCCACTGAATAAATTCGATGTAGTTTACGATGCCGGTAGCGTCTGGCACATTGGTGGTGAGGTCAATTACACCTACGATACAAAATTTAAAACGTGGCTCAGGGTCAGATATAACAGCTACACACTGGATTCGTTGAGTCAACCCTGCCATAAACCAATTACCGAAATAAAACTCGGAGCTTCCTACCTGATTAAAAAAGTGAACATCTGGACTGAATTATATTATTCGGGAAAAAGGTACGCGTTCGATCCGCGCTGGTCGTTGCCATCGGAAATAACCCTTGATCCATTTGTTGATATCAATCTGGGTGTTGACTATCAATTAAAAGACAATTTCACTGTATTCTTAAAACTAACCAACCTCCTCAACCATAATTACGAAATCTATTACAACTATCCATCTCAGGGAATTAATGTAATGGCGGGTATTAAATTCAAGTTTTAAAAAATTAGCTGGATTCAAATGTCACAAGACCATATGTAAACATTCTCTTTATTCCGGATAGGCAATACGGATATGGTTGATGTCCATGATCTTCTTTTTAAGAACCTTTTTCACCGTATTGATCTCGCGCAGAGTAATATTTGTATTCAGAAATTGATTTTTTTCCATTAAGGAATCAACAATATTTTCTACCAGATCGTCAATCTTTTGCTCATCGGGTTTCTTGATGCTGCGTGAGGCAGCCTCAATAGAGTCAGCCATCATAACAACGGCTGTTTCGCGTGAGAAAGGAACAGGACCATGGTATCTGAACTCCGATTCATCCACTTCCATCCCCTGCATCTGTTTCTTCTCCAGCTTATAGAAATATTCTACCCTGCGGGTACCGTGATGGGTTCTGATAAAGTCGATGATCTGTTCCGGTAAACCGGCTTTACGTGCCATTTCAATACCATCAATCACATGGCCGATAATAATCCTTGCACTGTCTTCATACGAGAGCTCGTCATGTGGGTTATAGCCATACGCCTGATTCTCTATAAAATAAAGCGGATTGTTCATCTTCCCTATATCATGATACAAGGCTCCTGTTCTGGCCAGCAGGGCATCACCTCCGATAACATACAAGGCTTCTGCAGCCAGATTACCCACTTGCAACGAATGCTGAAAAGTACCAGGTGCTTTTACTGAAAGATCGCGCAGCAACGGATTGTTGGTGTTGGAAAGTTCCAATAAGGTAAGGTGCGTAATGATCCCAAACATTTTTTCGTAAAGAAATATAATGGGAAAGGCAAGTAATATAAGGATGGAGCTTCCTGCCAGATATCCCATAAACTCATAGGAAAAGCTATCCAGCGAACCTTCCTGAACAAAGAGCATGCTTACATACACTACCATGTAAGTAAGGAAAACAAACAAGGATGTTTTAAACAGATCGACTCTTCTTGATAAATTCCCGACTGAGAAAACGGCTATCAGACCGGCAGCAAATTGTGTGTAAAAGAAGTTAAAACTGTTGGGTGCATAAAACCCGAGGATCATTACCGTTACCAGATGCACAATAACAGCAACTCTTTTATTAATAAAAACAGCTATCAAAACAGGCAACATGGTAAAAGGGATCATGTATGTCCACTGGGTATAATTCCTGAAGATATAATGCGTAATAAGGATCAGCCCTACCTGGCTTAATAAGATGAGTACTGTCTTCTTAAGGGAGTCGAATATGCCCTTATAGTAAAAATAAATGAACAAAAACTGTATCAGAAACAGTAAAATGATCAGCAATGAATTTCCAATGATAATATAAAATTGTGACTCCGATCCGCCCAGATCCTGTTCATAGTCACGTTTCAATGACATCAGGATTTGGTATTTTTCCGGATCAACCAATTCGCCTGTTGATATAAGCAATTGCCCTTTCTGAATCAGTCCCGACCTGATAGAAATACGGCTCAGCAGTTCATCTCGTTCAGCATTACTCTTCTCCTCATCATAAAATACATTCTGAACCAACGACTGGTTAATGATCAGGTTCATCAGCGAACTGTCCGGATCATTTAATTCAATGATCTTACCTGATGCGTATTCATTGGCAGTACGAACATTGTAAAACATCCCCAGATGCGCATCCGACACTTCGTTACCACGAATGATCCGGATCGGATACTCAGGTCCTTTACCTTCCAGTATTTCATGATATTGAATAATTCCTTTTTCCTGGATTTCATCATAGATTCGGGTCAGAAACAGTTGTAACCTGAGAGAATCTTTATTGCTTTTTCCCAGATCACTTACCTGCCACAACTCACCGAAGTTATCAATTAGCAATTGACGTCCTGAGGCAGTCACGTTATCATCATACCTGAAATAAGGCCTGAAATTATTCAGCACCTGCTGTTTTTCTTCCGCTATTTGCTTATCAGTTTTATAAATTGAAAAATCAAACGGAGCTATCAGGTCGTTATGACTCCATGGTTTCCCAAGATTAAACTCATATTTGAACATGCTCTCACGCGGGCTTACCCATACTACAATAGCAACAGCAACAACATATAGTAAAACTTTGAGTATATCGTAATAATTATGTTGTAATTTTGACAGGATTATGTTCATACGATTGTATGTTTATCTTACAAAAGTAATAAAAGGATTTAGTTAAAATCAGATAATGACAAATTACGGTATATGTTTACAAGCCATTGTTCCGGTACGCAAATCTCCGGGCGACAAAAATGAAATGATCAATCAGCTGCTATTTGGCGAACTGGTACATATAAAAGATACTTATGAAAATTGGTTACTTATTGAAGGAGCGGATGACCGCTACGAAGGATGGGCCGATAAAAAACAACTACACAGGCTAACGGACGAAACATACAATCATCTGTTATCTGCACAAAAATTCTTTTTAAATGAAATGACCGGCAGATGTATTTCTCAAACTGATCAGACAGATACACACCTTGTTTTGGGAAGCCAAATATGGGGGCTTAAAAACGGTGAATTTGAACTGGACGGACAAAAATTTACCCTGCAGGGCTCCTGCCACCCTGCTCGCCAAAAACCCGAAAAAAAACAGCTTACGGAAACAGCACTGAAATACCTCAACGCCCCATACCTCTGGGGTGGACGCTCTCCATTTGGTATCGATTGTTCGGGCTTAACCCAGATTGTTTTTAGCATATGTGGTTACAAACTTCCCCGGGATGCTTCGCAACAGGTTACCCATGGAGAAACGATCGACTTTAACCATGAAGCTGAACCGGGTGACCTGGCTTTTTTTGGCAACGAAGAAGGGGAAATCATTCATGTAGGCATTGTACTTAATGACCAGAAGATAATTCATGCTTCAGGGAAGGTCAGAATTGACCAATTGGACCATCAGGGAATCTACAATGTGCAGGACAACCGGTATTCGCATAACCTCCGATTAATAAAAAGGGTGCTGTAAGTCTTTTTACGTTGGGAAGCATCATGATTATTATCAATTTAAGCCTTAAAACTTATTAACATTTATTAACATATTAATTATCTGAATATGTCATAATTATACGTCTCCCCATTATTAAGCAACCAGATTGTTAACAAAAGGTAATGATTAATTAACGCAGTTGAAAACCATATTTTTTACATTTACCTTCATTTTAAATGATCGAAATTTATTAACCAAAAATTAATGCTTATGCAACGAATTAAATTACTCTCATCCTTAATGATCTTGTTGTTGTTCAGCGGTACAGTGCTGGCACAGGGACTTGTCAGAGGAGTTGTTCAGGACAATAACACCAACGAAACACTGATTGGTGCAACAGTTCTTATTAAAGGAACAACAGTTGGTGTAACTACCAACCTTGATGGAAGCTTTCTGCTTATTGCTCCGGAAGGCGATCACACAATTCTTTTTCATTATGTTGGCTATAAGGAAGTAAAAAGAGATGTTTCTGTTAAGGACGGCTCGACGTACAATCTTGGAACCATCCTGATGGAATCCAGTTCTATTGGTTTGAACGAAGTGAGCGTCTTTGCTTCGATGGCTGTTGACCGTGAAACTCCGGTTGCTGTCAGCACCATTTCTTCACAAACCATTGAAGAAAACCTGGGAAGCCAGGAATTTCCGGAAGTAATGAACTACTCACCCAGTGTTTATGCTACAAAATCGGGCGGTGGTTATGGTGATGCACGTATCAATGTTCGTGGTTTCGACCAAAGGAACGTTGCTGTGATGATCAACGGTATTCCGGTAAACGATATGGAGAACGGATGGGTCTATTGGTCAAACTGGGCAGGTCTGGGTGATGCAACGCGTACTATTCAGATCCAGAGAGGACTTGGAGCTTCCAAGCTGGCTATTAACTCAGTAGGTGGTACGATTAATATCGTAACCAAAACTACAGATGCCAACAAAGGTGGTTCTCTAATGTTCGCCGCAACAGAATACGGAAGATTTAAATCAATGCTTTCGTTGTCTACCGGGAAATTAAAAACCGGAACGGCTGTCACATTTGTCGGTTCACGTACATTTGGCAAAGGCTACATCGACGCAACATGGGCAGATGCATGGTCTTATTTCCTCTCTGTTAGCCAGGAAATAGGAAAAAGCCATCAACTGGTACTAACAGTTGTAGGTGCTCCTCAGCAACATGGTCAGCGCGACGGGTATTATATGCTCGACTCGGCAATGTATGAAACATATGGAGCAAAATATACCAGAAACTGGGGATGGCGCGGTGGCGAACTCTTAAATGAGCGGGTGAATTATTACCACAAGCCACAGATCGCTATGAACTGGTACTGGAACATCAATGAGAAAGCATTTCTTGCCACTTCCGGATATATTTCATTTGGTAATGGTGGCGGTTCTGGTCCTTTGGGAATTGGAAAATATCTGAAAACAGAAGGTGGAGACGGATATTATATGAAGTACGAGCCACCTCAAAATGCAAGCGGTCAATACGACTGGGATCTGATGGCAGACCTGAACGCTCAGGATATGTTCTACATTAATGATGGCGACACAACACTCTACCCTGGTGGCGAGTCGAAACATATTATCAGAAACTCTGTCAACAACCATTTCTGGACCGGAATATTGTCCACTCTGAAATATGAGTTTACAAAGAGCTTGAAATTAACAGCCGGTATTGATGCCAGAAATTATGTAGGAGAGCATTACCGTGAGGTTCGCGACCTTGTTGGTGGAGACTACTGGGTTGACAGACGCTTTGGGGAAACCACTGTTGGTGACAAAATCGCTTACTGGAACGATGGGATTGTTACCTACGGCGGTTTGTTCGCTCAAATGGAATTTACAAGCGGTAATTTTGCAGCATTCCTGGGTGGTACTATATCTAATACATGGACCAAAAGAAAAGATTATTACAATTATTTTGATGGAATTGTTACCGAAGATTATGCCAAAGACAATCCCAATGTTAGTGAAACACTCTCCAATTTTGGCTGGAATGTTAAAGGTGGTGCTAACTTCAACATAAATGAGAAAAATAATGTTTTCATTAACGCTGGCGCTTATTCGCGTGTTCCGTTCTTCAGATTCCACTTTCTGAACTATCAAAACGATGTAAACCCTGACCTGCAGAACGAAAAAATTTATGCTGCAGAAATTGGCTATGGTTTCATTGCTAAAAATTTCAGACTGAATATTAACGGATATTATACTATTTGGGATGACATTTCACAATTAACAAGCTTCTACACAGAAGACGATACCCGTGTTAATGCTTTTATTTCGGACCTTAAGGAGACCCACTTAGGTGTCGAACTAGATGCCCAATACACAATTACAAGGTGGGTTAATATTGGCGGTTTGCTTTCCATCGGTGACTGGAGATATGCCAACGACCCCGTTGCTGACCTTTACGATGACCAGACGCACGAACTGATCGGACAGGGTACATTGTACCTGAAAGATCTGAAAGTACCTGATCAGCCACAAACTCAATTAGGTCTGAATGCAAACTTCAGAATTGCCAAGAGAATTGACTTAGGCGCTCAGTATTTGTATTATGCTAATTTGTATGCACAATACACTCTGGAAGATCGTAAAGATCCTAACGACAGGGCGCAAGCATGGAAATTACCTTCATACGGAGTAGTTAACGCGCGTGCTGCCTGGAGATTCCAGCTTGGAGGACTTGATTCACAACTGCAGATTAACGCATACAACCTATTTAACACAGTTGCGTTAGCCGAAGCTGAAGATAAAGTTATCAAAGATGATGACGGAAATGTAACTGAACATACGTTCAAAAAAGGTTACTGGATCTGGGGACGGAACTGGAACTTTGCCCTTAAGATCAATTTTTAAAAAAATAAACAATTATTATCTTTTTAAAGCCTCCTGTTCGGGAGGCTTTTTTAATTTTATCGAAAAATACGGAAATGAACAAACATTGGCTTATTTTAGGGTTACTCCTTTTTGTGCTCTCGGCATGCAATAAACAGGAAGAAAGGGATGACAGACCTTATCTTGTAATTTTATCACTGGACGGTTTCAGATGGGACTATCCACAGATGGCGAATACACCTACGCTCGATTCGTTAAAGAAAGCAGGCGTAATAGCCGAATCCCTCAAACCTTCCTACCCCACCAAAACATTCCCGAACCACTATACAATGGCTACAGGATTATACCCCGATCATCACGGATTGGTGGATAATTATTTTCATGCCACTGACCTTAACCGCATTTACAGTATGCGCGACAGGGAAGCAGTAATGGATGGCGTGTTTTATGGGGGTGAACCCATTTGGGTGACCGCCGAGAATCAGGGAATGAAAAGCGCTACCTTTTTCTGGGTAGGCTCCGAAGCCGAAATAAAAGGCGTAAGGCCTACGTACTGGTATCAATACGACTGGACCATTCCGTTTGAAGATCGCATCGATTCGGTGGTTCACTGGCTTTCGCTGCCGGAGGATAAAAGACCGCACCTGATCATGTGGTATTATTCGGAACCCGACCACACAGGACACTTAGCGGGACCGGAAAGTGAAGAATTAAAAGTACTGGTAGAAGAACTGGATGCTTGCCTGGCAGATTTCTTTACAGAGATGCGAAAATTACCCCTTTTCGATAAGCTGAACTTCATCATCACCTCCGACCACGGAATGAAT
>QMPO01000040.1 GCA_003648625.1 Bacteroidota bacterium | reverse complement strand
TCGTTTAAACCATAAAAACAGGTATTCTGGTAATAGTTTATTTTCATTAATTACTTCAAACACAAGATATGTACTTGATACCAGCCCTGGTTCTCCATCTAATATAGCTATTGAAATTTTTTCGCCATTTCTTGAAGTAACAGTTACGTAACCGAACTGTCGTGGCCTTACAATTTTATAATTCGATAGATTAAGTTTTTCTTTATTCGATTTAGTGAGAATAAAAATCTTATTTACACTTATACCTAATAAATTATTAATAGACAAATCATTATTCCTTTCATCCACCTGTTGGATATAATCACCTAATGTTTTGTAAGTTTCTGTTTTAATTAGATTTTCCAAATATCCGTCACATATCAATTGCAAATCATCCAAACTTTCTTCATAGCTTTTCTGATTGTTTAATATCGCTTTGTAAAGAGCTACATACTTTTTTTGGACCTCAACAGGCGGAATGGGTAACATTATATTACACATCTCTTCCCAATCAAAGGTTTCTCGTGCACTCCCCCATGAATTGAAACGAGCATAACGATCGAATTCAGAACGATTAAACCAAATAAAAAGATACTCGGGCAATAGTTTATCAGTATTAGTTACCTCAAAAACAGTATAAATACTCGAAACAATGCATGCATCAGAGTTATTAAAAGCTAATGCTATTTTATCACCTCTTCTTGAAGTATCTGAAACATAAACAAACTGATTTTTATTAACGATTTTATAATTAGTAATACTCACACCACTCATGTTAGCAACAGAATTAATCAGCTGTTTTGTTGTTGACACACCTCTTAATAAAGTGATATCACCATTTATATTACGATTATCTACTATCCGTATAAAATTACCTAACCGTTTAAAACCTGATTTCATACCCCAATCCCTTAAAAGCATTCAACAATTCTTCCTGCGATTTTTTTTCTTCTTCCAAAAGGATTTTAAACTCCTTTTGTATTCTTTTCATCTCGGTATCAAAATCAATGTTGCTGTCCCTGTCAACAAACTCAATATATTTACTTGGGATCAAAGAAAAATCGTTTCCCCTGATTTCTTCAAGAGCGGCAGAATAGCAATATTCAGGTACATTCCTGTATTTTGTTTCGTAATCAACCTGTTGCCAATTGTGGTAGTTTTCAGCCACTCTGGCAATATCATCAGTAGTAAGCTCAATGTATTTCTTTTCATATTCGCTACCCCAACGCCTTAAATCCATGAATAATATTTCGTCTTCCCGGTTTCGATAGTATTTGGTTATACTATTGATTTTTGCAACCCGTTCTTTTTTGTTTTTATTAAGTATCCACAGTGTCACACTAATATCAGTGGTATAAAACATATTTCTCGGAAGCACTATTATTGCTTCCACCAATTTGTTTTCAATTAGTTTCCGCCGAATTTTATATTCTTCACCCATACCGGACAATGCACCGTTGGCCAGCAGAAAACCGGCCGTGCCGTTTTCGGAAAGTTTGGAAACCATGTTCAGCACCCAGGCATAGTTAGCGTTGCTGGCCGGTGGCACTTCATAGCCCCGCCAGCGGGGGTCGTCTGTCAGCTCGTTATCGGCCCGCCAGTCTTTCTGGTTAAAGGGCGGGTTGGCCATGATGTAGTCGGCTTTCAGGTCGGGGTGCTGGTCGCGGGCAAAGGTATCGGCAGGCACCGCACCCAGGTTGGCCGAGATACCGCGGATGGCCAGGTTCATCTTGGCCAGCTTGTAGGTGGTGGCCGTGTATTCCTGGCCATAGATGGAAAGTTCTTTTTTATTCCCCTGGTGGCTCTCGATAAACTTTACCGATTGCACGAACATACCACCCGAACCACAGGCGGGGTCGTAAATGATGCCTTTGAAGGGTTCGATCATTTCGGCAATCAGATTGACGATACTTTTGGGCGTGTAAAATTCTCCTTTCCCCTTTCCTTCGGCAATGGCAAACTTTTTCAGGAAATACTCATATACCCGGCCCACAATGTCCTGCTCCTTGTCTTTCAGCGTATCAATATTGTTGATGGTATCGAGCAGGGCGGCCAGTTTGCTTACGTCCATGTTCAGCCGTGAGAAATAGTTGTCGGGCAGGGCGCCTTTCAGCGAAGGGTTGTTTTTCTCCACGAGGTGCAGGGCCGTGTCTATCTTCAGGGCAATGTCGTCCTGCTTGGCGTTTTCCATGATATAGCTCCAACGGGATTCTTCCGGCAGGTAAAAAACATTCTTCATGGAATAAAAAGGGACCATCTCGGTAAACTGCCCTTTCTGTTCTTCTATCAGTTCCCGGCGGCGCCCCTCGAACTTATCGCTGGCAAATTTGAGGAAGATCAGGCTCAACGCCACATGTTTGTATTCGGAAGGTTCGACGGTTCCCCGCAGCTTATTGGCAGAATCCCACAGGGTTTCTTCCATGCTTTTTTGTTTTTTCTGTTTGGCCATTAAGCTTTCAAATTAATGTTCATTTATATCTTATTAAATCAATCTTGTTTGTATCCCCAATCCTTAAATTCAGGCCTGTATTCAAGCCATAGTTCATATTGTTTGCCATTTTTTCTGTAACGAGAATCGGAAGCGGGCAATTATTTGTCATGGCTAATTTACAAATCCTATTTAAAGATTTGTTTTACATTCTTTTGAATTTCCCCTGCAAAGTAGATTTGTAGCTTTTCTTCGGCAGTCTTGATTAATTCCTCCTTAAAAGATTCACAACACACATTTTTGAGACCAATATTCGGTTTATCCGAAGTACCTGTGATTACTACATCTGCCGGTTTGTTATGCTCCGGACATTTCATCTTATTCAGTTCAGTGACTACTTTATTAAATACTTTTTTTACTTCCATATCAGTGAGTATTTAAGTTAATTAATTGAATTATCAATACTTGTTTTTACTCTGTAGTTACCTGTATCATGGTTGATTCTGCCTCTGACGATACATGGGTGGATATTGTTTATTCTAGCAAAGGAAATAATCTCATGATCGGAAATAACTTCCCTGTTCCTGAAAAAATATTTCCACTTCACAGGGTCAATCAAATGATTGAGTGCAAACCTGTCTGCTTCCACTTCCTCTTTATCGCCCTTATTCATTTTTCTTTCTCCCGGCTGGTATAGATCAACAAATTCAGCTTCACTGTTATTAATCAAATGCTCATATATGTGCCCCAATTCATGAAAAAGGGTAAATACAAAATTGTCTAATCGCTTATGCCTCAAGGTCATTCCAATGGCAGGGCTTCCATTACTCCAAAAAGTTATTCCGTCAATGGGTGTTTTCTCTCCTTTTCTCTGGTAGATTAATTTTATCCCGAAATCTGACAAAACTTGTTTGGTTCTGTTTAAAGTATCCGAATTTCTAACAATAATATTTTTCAATTCTGTTATTAACTCATCTTTCCTTTTGTAATCAAAATCAGCAACATTTAGCTGGCCGCCTTTAAATTGCACAAGCTTTACCCATCCAATTACATTTATCGGGTTCACCTGAAGTTTTGTTGATTTTCTGAACCTGGCATAAACCGGGTTTGTATTAACGATTATCAGCTCTTCAAAATTCTGAATACCGTAAATATCCTTTATGGTATCATTATCCTTTACCGGATCTCCACTGATCACTTTTTCTTTTTTAAAAAAACTTACCGGAATTTGATCTTTAATCATTTTCCATTTTTCAAGGGCTTCTAACCTTTTCTGTTTATTTAATCTGACCCGGGCATTATCTAAATCGTAATTTTTCTGCACTTCAAGCCAATATTCTGCATCAACGCCCAAAGCTTTTTCCAACAAAACAGCCAGGTCGGCATTAATACTTCTTTTACCTTTGATAATTTCATTTAACTGGCTTTTTTTATAGCCAATTTGTTTAGCAAGATCACTTTGAGTTAAATCATTTGCAGTTAACTCATCTAAAATGATGCTTCCCGGATGTGTCGCTTTTAATGGTGTGGTGTTTTCTGTGGTTCTCATCGTTTTGGTCTAATATCTTATATCCTATTATTATTCATAATGCTTACTTAAATCCGCTATTTCTAATATATCTATTGTAAGGCTGTCCTCTTCAGATGCTATTTCTCTGAAAAGGATCCTGTATTTTTCATTTACCCATACAGCACTGACACCGGCAAGATTGCCAGTCTTTTTGCTATAATGCAAACTTTTTAGTTGGTATAACTGTTGAACGTCGGTAATACCTTTTAATTTATCTATGGTCTTAACATATTGTTTAACCAATTGAGGATTTGATTTGTACTCTTTATAATCCCTAACATTACCTTCGTACAAATCAGCCAAATATGTTTTTGAAAAAACAATTTTCATATTATTTCGCAAAGATAGTATATTGTTCACAATATTGTGAACTCTTTTATAGTTTTTTTTAATAAATACAACTTCCCGAATTTACACAACACCTTATCAAAGTGGGCAAATTTGATATCGTTTTTATCTCATAGTTAGAATCACGCATCAAAATTAACTGAGAATTTTAAGTTGATAATACCTGTTCATTTTTGAATATTCACACAACATAATTAAAGTGAAAATTTGATTTACCATCAAGTATATTTCTATCTGAAGTTTTAAAATAAACAGATACATTATTTGACCACCTTCCGAAACACCTGTAAATAAAGGGATCCAAGCAGGCGTAAACTTTTGTCCTTTTCTTTTCAGCCATTCCAATGTACATTTACAGCGGCTAACGCGATTTTTTTATAAAAGCGTTAAGCTATGGTATCATCAAAGAAAAAAACAAAAAAAGGAAAGCAGAAAAAATGGTTGGCACGATTGAAGTTAGCTGGACTGTGTGTTGTTATTATCAAAGAAATAATTAACCTAATAAATTATTTCCTGAACGCTATGTGAGCCATCCTCGCAAGTATTGAAGTAAATGATTAAGTTTGTTACTAACCGTTGTGGGATTCTTAACCATGAACAAAATGCTATACAAATAAAAATACAATGACTAAAACTTTCATTAACCTGTCATCTGAAGAATGTGCTGAAGTTTACCCATCAATTATCAAAAACAGTGATGATCATTTCAACATTGCCCATATTTTGCAAGAAAATTCGCACTACGGTTCCGCCGTATCACATCTTGTTCTGGGAAGCGAGGAGTTAGTAAAAGCTCTTATTATGTTTTTTGACGGTATTGGTCTTAAATTACGTCAGACAGATGGTGTATCCAGGTTCTTTAGAAATCATAAATCAAGGCACTATTTAAGTACTATAATTCAGATAATTTCCGTTTTCGTTATTACACCTGTAATGGAAATTGCTACAACCTATAAATCCATTACTTTATCGAAGAAAAATATTTCCAAAATGAATGATTTTGAAAGAGCACTATTTGGAGTGGATGAGAAAGAATCAGAATTACTTATTAGCAGATGGGCAAAAAAACTGGCCGAAAGCTCAAAACCATTGATTGATTTTTGGGATGAGGCTGACTATTTTAAACAACAGGGATTTTACGTTGATTATGAGAATAGATTAATTGCACCCACACAAATAAAGAAAGCAGACTACATTATTGCTTTAAAAGCAACATCCCGCTTCCGCGAAGATTGTAAAAAGTTAATTAACTACTTTGTAAATTTAACACTAAAAGAAAAAAATGCGTTTATAAGCTTTGCCAATAGTAATGAGCGCTTTAAGAAAACAATTGATGACCTGTTTTCAGAAAGTCTCCGACAAATTAAAAGGAGATAATTATTGAAATAATATAAATAACTTAGTTTGTAAGAGACCTCTATAGATCATGTTGACGTTAATTAACTGCATTAGGCTCTTCAACGTATATATTCTCCTTCAATGTATTGGTGTCATTTACAGCACATTCGCCCGTTTACATTCACGGATTTACTACCGTCTCAGTCATTTTCATTGCATAAGTCTTCTTATCCGGCCTTCCAGCAATCAGGGCTCTATTTCTAAACTCTACTTTTCATCATTTTTTCATAAACTTTTACCACTTTATCTTTTACCAACGGTTTCCCGTGGGCAGGAAAATAAGTATCCACCTGCAGATTGAGTAACTTTTCCCAGCTTTTTATCAGCGTTGCTTCATCATTGGCAAATGGCGGATAAATAAACTTTCCCCAGTGGAACATCGTATCGCCTACAATAGCTTTGGTTCTGAGGATCAGAGATGATGATCCGGAAGTATGCCCGGGTGTGTGGATGATATAGCCGTTGATGCCGTATTCCTTCAGGTCGAGTTTCTCTTCAAAAACCACATCCGGATTCACGGGTTCGTACATATTCAACGGGCTTTTAAATCTCTTTCCAAGGTAAGAAATCCCTTTAAACAGGGGGTTGGTACCATCAGGCGTGCCGCTGTAGCCGGTGGCAAGTTTTCCGGCTTCCGATGCCTGCACAATGATCTTTGCGCCGGTAGCCTCTTTAAGAAAAGCGGCACTACCCGCATGGTCATAATGGGTATGGGTCAGAAAAATAAAAGATAAGCTTTCCGGTTTCAGTCCTCTGGATGTGATGGCTTTGAGGATCTTTTTTTCTTTTCCCGGCGAACCGGTATCCACCAGGAAAAACCGGTCTTCTGCTACCACCAGGTAAGCTGCACCTACACCGGCCTGTACAGGTATTATTTTTGTTTCCATAACCAATACTGTCCTATATTAAAATATTTTAACTATGCCCTCAAGCCGGGCTGACTCTTACTTTTTTTTAACAGCAAAAAAAAGTAAGCAAAAAATGCCGCCGCTGATGTTTTATAATTATTGTGGATCTACATCAAACTGAATAACTATTGATTTGTATTTGGCCAGGGTACGAAATTCTTCAAAAGCAACGTACAATTCGTCCTTCACTTTTTGATAATTAGTTCCCCTTGCCACTTTGATCATGATGTGCTTAATGTACAACGACCTTACCCGTCCCACCAGCGGCGATTCGGGACCATAAACCACTTTTCCGAACCTGGTCCTGAGGTCTTTGGCTAAAACAGCAGAGCCTTCATGAAGCACATCGTATTTTTTATGTTTCATTTTCACAATGATCAGCCGGTAATACGGCGGATAGTAAAACTTCTTCCGCTCGGCCAGTTGCTGGCGGTACATCCCTTCAAAATCGTGGTGCACAACGAACCGGATAATCGGATGATCGGGTTTCCATGCCTGTATGATCACTTTTCCCCGTTCATGCTTACGCCCTGCCCTTCCGCTTACCTGCTGCATCAGCTGGAAACTCCGCTCGTGCGCCCTGAAGTCGGGAAAGCTGAGCATGTTGTCGGCACTCAATACGCCCACCACACGCACATTGTCAAAGTCGAGGCCTTTTGTCACCATCTGCGTACCTATCAGTATGTCTGTCCGGCGGTCCTCAAAATCGGTGATGATGCGGTTAAAAGCATGTTTTGTCCGCGTTGAGTCCAGATCCATCCGGTCGATACGGGCTTCCGGTATGATCATGGCCAGTTCTTCCACTACTTTTTCGGTACCAAACCCCTGCATCTTCAGATGTGTACTTCCGCACTCACCACACGAATGCGGGATCGTAGTTGAATAGCCGCAGTAATGGCATTTTAACAGTTCGCTGGCTTTATGATAAGTAAGGGTTACATCACAGTATTTGCATTGCGGCACCCACGCACACTGAGCACACTCCAGCCGGAGTGAAAATCCCCGCCGGTTCTGGAACAGAATGACTTGTTTCTGTTCTTCCAGTGCCAGCTTCATTTCCTTTAGCAATACCGAAGAAAAGTGTGACTTTGACATCCGGCGTCGTTTTTCTTCCCGCATATCCACCACCACAATTTCGGGCATCTGCATCCCCCCGTAACGCTCGGTCAGTTCAACCAGCTTGTATTTGCCCTGCTTCGTATTGTAATAACTTTCGATGGACGGTGTGGCCGACCCGAGTACCACCCTGGCATTATGCATCGTGGAAAGATACACTGCTGCATCGCGGGCGTGGTAGCGGGGAGCGGGATCAAATTGCTTGTACGACTGGTCGTGTTCCTCGTCCACAATAACTAACCCCAGATTGTCGTATGGCAGAAACATGGCCGAACGAGGACCCAGAATAATATTATAACGTGTCATATCATCTGAAAGCTGGTAACCCAGCAAATGATTCCATACTTCCGCCCGCTCGTCTTTACTGTAGCGCGAATGGTAGACGCCTACCTGGTCGCCAAAATATTTTCGCAAGCGCGTGATGATTTGTGTGGTCAGGGCAATCTCGGGTAACAGATACAGCACCTGTTTTCCCTGTCGGAGGGTTTCTTCCATCAATTTGATGTAGATTTCCGTTTTTCCGCCGGAAGTGACACCATGCAACAGTACCACCTTTCTTTCCGAAAATCCGTGTTTTATTTCTTCATATGCCTGCTCCTGGTGCTTATTCAGTTTAACCGGCGGCATTTCCCCGTTTTCTTCCACCTGAAACCTGCTGACTACTCTTTCCTCCGTTTCGAAGACCCCTTTGTCTGTCAGGGCTTTCAGAACAGCCGGGCTGCTTCCTGATTTCTGCATCAGTTCGGCTTTGGCTACCGGTTTTGGTTGATCTCCAAATCCTGCCAGGGTGAGGTAGGTCATCAAACATTCGAGTTGTTTGTGCGCCCGCTTCCCCAATTCGTCCATCAATTGTTTCAGGCTTTCTTCAGGGTGATAAGCGGGACTTAAAACGATCATTTTTTCCAGTTTTGGCTTATAGCCTCCTTTCAGTTCCTCCTCCATATAGATCATCCGCTTGTCCATCATCTTTTTCAGCAGCGGAAGCACCTTCTGGAAACCCACCTGTTTCGTGATCTCGTCGATGGTAAGTTTTCCTTTTTGCATTAGCGCTTCGGTCACTCTGTATTCAAACTCGTCCATGATATGTTCGTCGGGACTGAAGCCGGGGAAGAGCATCACTTTCGACTCGCTGGCCAGCTTAAAAGCCGACGGCAGTGCGGCATTCATCACCTCACCTTCTGTACTTAAATAATAAGAAGAAATCCACTCCCAGAACCGGAACTGGATGTTGTTGACAACAGGCTTTTCATCCAGGATGCTCAGTATATATTTAGGAATCGTTTCCGGCACTTTTTCATGCAGCTTTTTGATCAGCCCGGCATATACTTTCTTCTTCCCAAATTGTACCGCCACGCGTTGCCCTTCCTGCACAAAATCATTCAGCTCATAAGGCACCCTGTACGTAAACGTACCTTTAACAGGTAAAGGCAACAATACATCGGCAAAAAGTGTGATCCGGCTCATAAAAGCAAAGGTATGGAATTAGAAAAGATTAGTTAAAAACAAAATTTGTATATTTACTTGTCATAACTCAATAACAACCCATGTCAAATCTCCACGATCTAAAAAGAAATGTTAACTTGCTACTACACTGGTGTTTACCCACCCCCTGTCAATTTTTACTCCATCTCTGTCTATTCCGGCATCTTTCATTTTAAATTCGCCTATTCAACTTTTTGGGCATAAAAATGAGTTACGCAATAACGTATCTGCAACAAAACAGCATGGAGAATCCTCCGACATTATCAAAACAGGCATCGGTAACTCTTGTGTTTGTACGACCAAGTATGTTTTTATTTTGGGAAAAAATAAGTTTATTTAGTTACCTTTCCTTTGGCAACAGTTATCATACCATGGCAAAGGATACAACCGTAACAAAACAGTCACTATTAAACTTAGTAATGTATCAAAAACAATAGTTATGAAAAATCTATTCATTTTTTTCCTATTCACTTTTTTAATGGCCAACAACAACGCCATAAAGGCACAAATTATGTCATTACCCGACAGTGCCAATTTTTTTGACTATATGGAAGCGTTCTATAATTCGGATATGTATAACCCTGCCGACAGCAATGAAGGGGGTGCCAAAGCTCAACACGATAGATTAAATGAAATCTGGGGTAAAAGACTATATCCGCACGGCGATTTTAGCATTGCAAACAAAGCCATTATCGAGTACGCTGAAAACTTCGAGCCTGTAAATACACGTGACGAAAATCCAAACTGGATATGTTTGGGGCCTTCTGACAATCCGGCAAACAGCACCCGTAACGGTGTCGGACAAATACACAGAATCACTTTCGACCCGAATTACGACGGAATAAACAACCGGACAATTTATGCCTGCTCGGGGTATGGCGGATTATGGAGAACTGAAAATGACGGAGAACTTTGGGAAAATGTAAATACCGACTATTTACCCATGACCACTGTGGCCGATGTTGCCGTAAGCCCAAATAATTCGGATACTTTATTTATAGCCACAGGACTCCCCGACGGTGGTGTTGAACTGCAATATTCGCCTAACTGGGCAAATGTAAACCCGATTTATACATACGGAATATATCGTTCTAACGATTATGGCAATACATGGGATCCGATAAACACAGGATTTATAAATGAATTTTATAACAAAGGAGGAACGATAAGAAAACTTACAATAGACAAAAACAATCCTAATGTTTTATTTGCAGCTACATCCAACGGGGTTTACCGGACACAAAACGCATTAGCTGCCGACCCTGTTTGGAATAACGTTTTCGATGGAATAACCGATACGGATGATGATTTCAGAAGTATTGAATACAAACCGGGCAGCAGCGATACCCTGTATGCTGCCAGTTCGAACATATTTATAAGTACTGACGGCGGCACCACCTGGCAAGTTATGACAGGCGAAGAAACAGGCCTCGATTTCGAGGAAATGGGAGCTTTTTATCCTTATAGAATAAACCTGGCAGTTACTCCTGCTGCTGATGAAAAGTTGTATGCCTATATTTGGGGTGACGATGAAACATTACCCGATCCACAATTTGATAATAAATCGGCATATATTTATATTTATGATGGAAATTCCTGGTCGGAATATGCATTTCACCACGGATATAATGCTAAAGAGTGGATGGGAATGGCCGTATCACCGGTTGATGATGATTTTATTTTTGCTTATGGGGATTTTGGCAGTTGCTCCAAACACGCTGGTGTTCATGCGCCATATCCAAATCATGGTTTTTTATGCTATCTTAATTATATTGGAGAAGGTTTTTATGCGGATGTACATATATTGTCATTTCAACCGAATGTTGACAGTCCTAAATTATTCATTGGCCACCACGCAGGGGTTAGTATGATGGATGTCGAATCGTTTACAGGTCCTGACCCTGATGAATTTATAGTTGAGTTTAGAAATTCAGGTCTGCAAAACATGTTGCAATGGACGTTCGACGACTCAGAATTTGAACCAGACGCGGTCATTACCGGCAATCAGGATTGTTATGTATATTTATACAGGGATAACTACTGGAATGTTTTAGCGGGAGGTGGAGACAGTTATAACGCCAAATTTTCCAAAAATGACAACAATCTGCTCTTTACTTCTCGTACAGGAGACAACAGCGTAGAAGAACTTAAAGCAAAAAGATATTTTCCGAGTTCACCTTGGATTTATGATCCCATACCTTCCGACGGAGAACATCCTGCCAACAAAACATTAGTTCCGAAAACGTATCAGGTAAAAGGCTTCCCAAATGACACCAGCGATTATTTCGGGTTCTCGGAAATCTATAAAAGAAATTATAACTGGTCCGCAGGACATTCAGCCGATGAATTGTGGAATATTGATTCCGATTTGGGGAAAATTGAACCGGTTATATTTAAAAGGCAAATCTCTGAATTCGATTATTGCCAAAAATATCCCGAATACATCTATGTAGCAACGGGCGGTGTATTCAAGGAGGACTTTCCCTCTACACATCCTATATTGGCTCGCACAACAATAGGCGGAAACAACGGTGATTACAACAGCACTGCCTTCTCCCAGTTAAACTATCCTGGAATTGACGATGAAAATTTCCCCGTCATTTCAGGCATTGCCGTTCACCCCGAGAATCCCGATAAAGTTTGGATTTCATTGATAGGTTATGATAATATTGATATAAGAGTGGCTTACACCGAAAACGGAGGGCAAGACTGGCTGGATGCCGACCCCAATAAAAGTTTGCCCGAACTACCAGTCAACAATATCGTGTATCAATACGGAAGCAATGATGTACTTTACATTGCCACCGACGCAGGCGTTTATTACAAAGACGCTTCCATGGACCACTGGGAAGAATACGGAAATTTCCCACATGTTCGTGTTACTGAGCTTAAAATAAATTACTGCCAGGGAAAATTAAGGGCAGCCACATTCGGCCGTTCGTTATGGGAAGCCGATTTATTACCTATGGAAAATCCAGTCTGTTACGCAATAAACAACGGCGAAAATCTTGTATGGAGTAACGAAAAAGTGCTCCAAACCGGTGTACGTGTTAAAGCCGGAGGACACCTGACCGTAACCGGGGTGATATACATGCCGGAAGGAGGAAAAATTATTGTGGAACCAGGTGGTAAACTAACACTTGACGGAGGCATATTCACCAACGGTTGCGGTAAACCCTGGCAGGGTATCGAGCTTCAAGGCACAGCAAATCAACCGCAAACACCCGAATACCAAGGCGTTATAGAAATAACTAACGGCGGAACCATCGAAAATGCCGATATCGGCATCATTACTATCAGACGCGAAAACTACGGAGGCGGAAAACAATGGGTATATAACATGGATTTCACCGGCGGAATCATCCATGCCGAAAATGCAGTGTTTATAAACAACAACACAGCTGTTATGTTTTTCGATTATAACTACACGAGCGACAGTTATTTCAACGACTGTCTTTTTGAAACCAACGATAACATGTCCGACGCTATGGAACCCTATTATTTTTTACGTATCAACGGAATGAAAGGGGTAAACATTTCCAATTGCAACTTTATCAATAACTCATCAACACCTCATTTCGGTGGCGGTATCTATTCCCTCAACGCACAATATAACGTGGAAGGAAAATGCCTCAGTGGCGGTGACGACTGTACGGAGTGGGACAACGGACTATTCCAAAACCTAAATTACGGTATTTATGCCACTGAAACTTCTCCCGTTAAATTTATTATGGTACGCCACAACGAATTTTCGGATAACTATAAAAGCGTGTATATCAATGGCATGACAGGAGCGTTGATCAAATACAATAATTTTAGCATTTCCGTGCCTTTTATCGAAAACGGAGGCTACGGTTTATATCTTGATAACTCAACAGACTATACCGTGGAAGAAAACCTGTTTCACCACAACGACGGAAAC
>QMPO01000039.1 GCA_003648625.1 Bacteroidota bacterium | reverse complement strand
TGGTTCCGGACATGCCATAAAGAACAGCATACCTGATGTTTTTCCAGTTACCCGGTTTATAATTGTAATAAATAAAAACTAAAGCAATAGTAAGAATTACCGGACTGATGAGAAATGAAAGGTATGTTGTTAATTCCATATCGATGACAACCTTTGATGAATTTCCATCAAATATAAGAATTATAAGAATTGTTTGTATTTTTAGGGATCAATTTTAGGGTAAATCTTCATATAAAAAACAATGAATAAAATCAAAGTGGAAAGGCCGGAAAAGAGTTTGCTGGAGGAAAGGGGCGTTTTTTCCTGGCCGGTCTGGACGAAAGAAACGTCACGGTTCGACTGGACATATGCCGGCGATGAGGAGTGCTACATACTGGAAGGCGAATTCAGTGTGGAAACCGATGAAGGAACCGTACATGTGAAACCGGGCGATTTTGTAACATTTAAAGATGGCTTGAAATGCACCTGGGATATCAAAAAGCCGGTTAAGAAGCACTATAATTTCCCATAATGGATTATCAAAAGGGAGTTGTCGTCAGGTCTACCGGAAGCTGGTACATGGTACTTTCCGAAACCGGCGAAAAAGTGGATTGTAAAATAAAGGGGCGTTTTCGGATAAAAGGTATCAGGGCGACTAACCCGGTTGCTGTTGGTGATGTGGTCGATTTCCATTTATCGGTATCAGGAGACGGAGTGATCACCCGTATTCACGAGCGGAAGAACTACATCATCCGTAAGGCCACTAATCTGTCTAAAGCCACACACATCATTGCATCAAACCTCGACCAGGCGATCGTAATTGTATCGTTGGTCATGCCCCGGACTTCGACAGGGTTTATTGACCGGTTTCTCGTTACAGCTGAAGCATATCACATACCTGTGTTCATCATCTTTAATAAGTACGACCTGTATGATGAAAAAGTAAAAGGACAACTCGATTATTATGTCGATGTATATCAAGGTGCAGGATATAACTGCCTGGTTACATCGGTACCTGATCGTTTGCATCTGGAAGATTTTAGGGAAATACTTCATAACAGAAAAAGTTTACTGGTGGGCCATTCCGGTGTCGGAAAATCAGCTCTGATCAATGCTATCGACCCGAAGTTGAATCTGAAAGAGGGGCAAATTTCCGAGTACCATGAAAAAGGAAAGCATACCACAACATTTGCCGAGATGCTGGAACTTGGTTTCGGGGGCTATATTATTGATACACCGGGCATCAAAGAGTTTGGCCTGGTGGAATTTGAGAAAGAAGAATTAGGACAACGGTTTCCCGAAATGCGTCAACGAATGCATAATTGCCGTTTTAACGATTGCTTACATGTTGACGAACCCGGATGCGCCGTGTTATCTGCTTTGGAAAAGGGAGAAATTGCCGAATTCAGATACCTGAATTACCTGAACATGCTTGGAAACCTTACCGGATAAAATACTTCTTAGTATCTTTGCAGCGTTATAATTAGTACAGGCATACATCAGTGAAAACAAACGGAAACAACTGAAAGGCATGATCGCACGACATTTGATAACTGAAGATATTTTACCGCTTAAAACATCCACTACGGGTGAACAGGCACTTAGCCTGATGGAAGAGTTAAAAGTTTCCCACCTTCCCATCGTAAATAATGAAGTTTTCTTAGGATTGATCTCAGAACAGGACATCCTTGATTTTAATAACGTGGGCGAACCACTGGGTAATTATAATCTTTCTTTAAAGAATCCTTATGTTAACGAGCACCAGCATTTGTATGACGTGCTGAAACTGGTGAGCGAATTAAAACTTACACTGATCCCTGTTCTGGACGACCACGAGCGATATATCGGGTGTATTACCCTGTTCGACCTGGTAAATTATATGGCCGGTTCTTTTTCGCTGGAAAACCCGGGCGGAATTATTGTACTGGAAATGAGTCAGAACGACTATAACCTTACCGAAATAGCACAGATAGTTGAATCGAACGATGCCAAAATACTAAGTCTGTTTTTAGCAAGCCATTCCGACTCGACACGCCTTGAGGTAGCTGTTAAACTGAACAAGACCGATCTTGGCGGGGTATTGCAAACTTTCGACAGGTACGGATATTTTGTGAAAGTTTCGTTTAACGACGATGAGGACCGTGACGACATAAAAGAAAACTACGATTCGCTGATGAACTATTTGAATATTTAAAGTTCGATCTGCTATCAGAGATGATAAGAGCCCGCCTTACGTTAAAAAAAGTTAAGATTCCGTAAAAAGAAAGCCTGCTTTCACGCATCCTATTTTTTTTAGCATTTTTTAAATTAGCTTTGTAGCCTAATAAGCTGCACACATGAAAGTTGCATTATTTGGAAAAGAATTTGCCGAAAACCAATACATTTATCTTCAGCAGATAATCGATGAACTGGTTTTAAACAATGTAGAAATTAGCTTATATACTCCCTTCTTCCAAAAGCTGGGGAACAAACTGAACCTTCCTGATAAGTACTCCCTGTTTGACTCGCACAATAACCTTATTGAAGGAACGGACATGCTCTTTTCGATTGGCGGAGACGGAACATTATTGGACACGGTTCCTTATGTCAGAGATTCGGGCATACCTATATTGGGAATTAATCTGGGGAGGCTGGGTTTTTTGTCGAGTATTTCAAAAAATGAAATAGAACAAGCTCTGGAAAACATATTTGCAGGCGAATATTACCTGGACAAAAGGGCTTTGCTGAAATTGGACAAACCGGACGGACTTTTCGGTGAGTTGAATTTTGCTTTGAATGATCTTACTATTTACAGGAACAATACGACCTCATTGATTGTCGTGCATGTTTATGTTGATGATAATTTTTTAAACTCATACTGGGGCGACGGCCTGATTGTTTCAACACCAACAGGTTCTACAGCCTATTCGATGAGTGCGGGCGGGCCGATTGTAAGCCCGGGATCGCAAAATTTTGTTATTGCGCCTATTGCCTCACACAATTTAACCGTAAGGCCTATCGTTATTCAGGATAGTAGTGTGATAAGGATAAAAATAGGTGGCAGGGAGGACAAATATCTGATGACAATGGATTCGCGGCATTCGGTGGTAAATAAAGGAGAGGAATTGATTGTTAAAAGATGTGATTTTGAGGTGAACCTTGTGGAAATGAAGGACAAAGACTTCTTCTCTACTATCCGTGATAAACTCTACTGGGGGGTTGATACAAGAAATTAATATGCCATTAGCCGGAAAGCATACATTAATTGGTGTTTGTGATATGCAAAAAAATGATAATTTTGGCGCTCAATTTTAGAATGAAGCACAACAGAAAAAATAATACGTTACTAGGCATAATAACCGGGTTACTCGCCGGTTTTGTTTTTATTGTGCCGGTTACTTCGAATGCGCAAACTTTGGAAATTGGTATTTCCGGGGGAGTGTCGTATTATCTGGGCGATATAAACCCTGCTCTTCCCTATGTCTATTCACAGCCGGCTTACGGCGCAATGGTAAGGTATAATATCAACAACAGATGGTCGGCCCGGTTTTCTTACTCCAGAGGAAAACTTAAGGGAGATGATTTGAAATCCAATGTGGTAAAAAACCGTAATTTGAATTTCCAGACCAATATCAATGACTTTTCGTTGATCGGGGAGTTTAATTTCTGGGACTACTTTACCGGCAGCAGGAAGAATTATTTTACACCCTATATTTTCGGAGGTATAGGTTTTTTCACATTCAAGCCGTTTAATTTCAGCGGAACAAACCTTAATGCGCATGGAACCGAGGGGCAAAATGTGGGCTACAATAACAGGTCTCCATACAAACTCTGGAATTTTTCCTTTCCCTTTGGTTTTGGCTTCAAATACAGTTTATCCGATCGGTTTGCCCTGGGACTTGAATGGGGTATGAGAAAAACGTTTACCGACTATATAGACGATATAAGTACTACCTATTACACCAACGGGGATCCTGTTTCGGACCCGACAGGAATGTATGATGCCGGTATGCAACGAGGGAATGAAAAAACAATGGACTGGTACAATTTTACACTCTTATCCATCACATATAAATTCAACCTCTACGGAAGTAAAAAGTGTAAAGACAACGTTTGGTAAGACAATCAACTGATGAGCTTTAAAGAACAGATCATACCCGAAAAACTGCCAAGGCACATTGCCATCATCATGGATGGCAACGGAAGATGGGCAATGAAACAGGGCAAAGATCGTGTTTTTGGTCACCAGCATGGGGTAGGAGCTGTCAGGGATACAGCAGAAGCCGCCGCCGAACTGGGTGTAAAATATTTAACACTTTATGCTTTCTCAGCCGAAAACTGGAACCGTCCGCGTGTCGAAGTTGATGCCCTGATGAATTTGTTTGTCGAAACAATTGAACAGGAACAGGAGACGCTGAAAAAGAACAATATCCGTCTTAATGCTATTGGCGATTTAGCGAGTCTTCCCAAAGAGAATTATAAAAAACTCATGGGTACGATCGGTAAAACAAAAGACCACGACAGAATGGTGCTTACCCTGGCCATGAGTTACAGTTCGAGGTGGGAAATATTAGATGCGGTAAAAAAGATTTTGGATGATTACGACCAGAAAAAAATAACGGCAGACGATCTTACTGAAGATTATTTCGGTCAGAAGCTGACGACTGCCGGAATCCCGGATCCTGAACTTCTGATCAGGACAAGCGGTGAAAGCAGGCTGAGTAATTTTCTCTTATGGCAGGCAGCATACACCGAATTGTATTTTACGCAAAAACTCTGGCCCGAATTTGAAAAGGAGGATTTGTATGAGGCTATAGTTGATTATCAAAACCGGGAAAGAAGATTTGGCCTCACAAGCCAGCAATTAAACAGATAAATGGAAAGCATGATTAGGAGATTGGGAGAAATTTTTTCAAAAATACTTGTGGTTGGATTTTTATGTATGCCGTTTATTTCCGTAGCCCAGATAGACATTGGTGATGACCTTTCCAAAATCAATTACGACCATCCTGTCGATTATTATATCGGTGGTATTGAGGTTGAGGGAGTTAAATATTTTGACAAAAATGTGATCATCATGCTCTCACAACTGGAAGTTGGTGAGCGCATTAAAGTACCTGGTGAGGCCATTACGAGTGCCATCAGGAAATTATGGAGCCAGGGGCTGTTTGACAACATTAAAATTACCGCTTCAAAAATAGAAGGCGGAAAGATCTATCTTAAATTATACGTTCAGGAACGGCCAAGGCTCAGTAAGTTTTCCTTCGACGGAATTCGTAAGTCAGAAGCGGATGATATTCGCGAAAAGATCAATCTCACCAGAGGGGATGTGGTTACCGATCATTTAATGATTCGGACCATAAATATCATTAAGGACTATTATGCCGATAAGGGGTTTTTGAATGCTGATGTATCCATCAGGGAGAAACCTGATAAAACCCAGGAGAATTTCGAAGAGTTGGTTGTCAAAATCAGAAAGAAGAAAAAAGTCAGAATCGAATATATTGATATCGTTGGCAACAAAGACCTTTCCGATGATGCGGTCAAAGGTGCAATGAAAGAGACAAAGGTTAAAGGCAATTTCAATCCGCTCGACAGCATTGGTCCTCTGATCATTAATCTTGGTGGTGATGCATTAAGGTTTAAATTTAAGAAATTCAGGGATGATCTTCTTGATTATTTTACGGAGAATTACCGGGTCAGGCTGTTTAAAGGTTCAAAGTATATTGAAACAAATTATAAGGATGATCTGGATCTTATTGTAGCCAAATACAATAAAAAAGGGTATCGTGATGCACATATAACCGGCGACTCGATCATTCGGGTTAATGACCAGAATATTGGCATTAAGATCTTCCTGGAAGAGGGTAATAAGTATTATTTCAGAAACATTGCCTGGGTAGGAAATACCGTATATTCTTCCGCATTTCTGAGCACTGTTCTGGGTATCCAAAAAGGAGATGTGTACAATAAGGAATTGCTGGAAACCAACCTGAATTTTAACCCCAACGGCTTTGATGTCAGCTCGTTGTATATGGACAACGGATACCTGTTTTTCAATGCCACCCCTGTGGAAGTGTATGTGGAGAATGACTCTATTGATATGGAGATCAGGATATATGAAGGGGATCAGGCACGCATACGCAATGTTACGGTAAGGGGCAACGACAAAACAAATGATCATGTTATCATCAGGGAGTTGCGTACACGTCCCGGCCAGCTTTTCAGCAGGTCTGATATTATCAGGACACAGCGCGAACTGGCTAACCTGCGCTATTTCAATGCCGAAACAATAACACCCAACATAAAACCCGACCCGGCAAACGGTACGGTAGATATTGAATGGGATGTTGAAGAAACATCGGCCGACCAGATTGAGCTTTCAGGTGGCTGGGGCTATGGCAGGATCATAGGAACCCTGGGCTTAAGTTTCAACAACTTCTCCATTAAGAGCCTCTTTAAAAAAGGAGCGTGGCGGCCTGTTCCTTCGGGCGACGGGCAAAAATTGTCGCTCAGATTTCAGACCTATGGTAAAGGATATATGAACTGGAGCATTTCGTTTACCGAACCCTGGCTGGGTGGTAAAAAACCCAATGCACTAACCGTTTCATATTACCATTCTCTTTATTCAAACGGTTATCCTAAGTCGGATACCAACAGGTCGTCATTCGTTACGGATGGTATCACCATTGGTATTGGCAAAAGGCTGACATGGCCCGATGACTTTTTTACTTTATATAACGGGGTGAACGTTCTGCTCTATAAACTGCAGAATTACGGAACCATTTTCCCGGTAGGATCAGGAACGGGGAGTTATAATAATATCAGTTACGAAGTTATTTTGGGCCGGAATTCGGTGAGCCAGCCAATTTACCCAAGAAACGGTTCTGATATTTCTGTCGGACTGGAGATGACACCGCCGTACTCGCTTTTTTCCAATAAAGACTACAGCGACCTGACGGATGATGAACGGTATAAATGGATTGAGTATTACAAAATAAAAGTTAAGGCGTATTGGTATTTCGAATTTTTTGACAAACTGGTACTGGCGGCAAAATTCAGATTTGGATACCTCGGCCATTACAATGAAGAACTGGGAACAACGCCTTTTGAGCGGTTTTTCCTGGGAGGTGACGGATTAACAGGTTATTACAATTATGACGGCCGCGAAGTAATAGCCATGCGCGGGTATGAGAATGAGTCGATATCAGCATATTATCGGGGTGCCAAAAATATTGGGGGAACGGTATTTACAAGAAACACACTGGAGATCAGATACCCGCTCTCGCTCAACCCCAGCTCAACCATTTATGGCCTGGCATTTGTCGAAGCAGGAAATACATGGTTGCAACCACAGGGCTTCGACCCGTTCGACCTGAAGAGATCAGCCGGAGTTGGAATCAGGGTGTATTTGCCGATGTTTGGTATGCTTGGCCTCGACTGGGCTTATGGATTTGATCCGATACCCGGATGGCCAAGTGCTTCGGGAAGTCATTTCCACTTCTCTATGAATCAGTCGCTTGATTAAAGTGGGAAGATGGCAGGGTTTTTGAATTTAGTAACCGGATAAATAAATACATACACAATGAAAAAACAAAATCTGACTACAATTATTACAGGGGTGATGGCTCTTTTGTTGTTATCATTTTCTAACGGAACATTTGGCCAAAGCCAGAAATATGCCTTTGTTGACACTGAATATATTCTGGATAACATTCCTGAGTTTCAGGATGCCCAGGATGAGCTCGATGACCTCTCGGTAAAATGGCAAAAAGAAATTGAAACTAAGTATGCCGAAGTGGAGGAGATGTATAAGAAATATAAGGCCGAATCGGTATTGTTGCCCGATGATATCAAGAAGAAAAGAGAAGATGAGATCATTGCCAAGGAAAAAGGAGTGAAAGAATTACAACGGAAGTATTTTGGCCCTGAGGGTGAATTATTTAAAACCCGGCAGGAGCTGGTACAGCCAATCCAGGAAAAGGTGTTCAATGCCATCGAGACCATTGCCAATACACGCAATTACTCGTTTATCTTCGACAAAGCGGGCGGTATGACATTGCTTTACGGTGATCCGAAATATGATATCAGCGATGATGTTCTGGATGAAGTGGGAACGGTAATGCAAACAGTTAAGAGGGAACAGAGGGGCAGAAATTAATGTGTCGTTCCCGATATCGGCCGGAATGCGGTTTTGTTAATGTTTCTTAATTATTTAAAATTGAAAATAGTAAAAGCATTGTCGTGTTGATTTTTTCTTAATTTTGCGAGCCGTTTAAGCCAGATAATTATTAATCAAAATATTAAACTAATTAATTTAGAAATGAAAGCGTTTAAAAAAGTAGTTGCATTTTTCTTTTTCACGGTACTTCTCACCTCTTTGGGATTTAGCCAGGCAACCTTAAAATTGGGACATATTGATTCAAACGAAATTTTAACCCTGATGCCGGAAACAGATTCATTACAAAATGAATTGAAGAACTATGCAGACTATCTGGATCAGCAAATGAATGCCATGGCCATGGAATATCAGTCGAAAGTGACCGATTACCAGGATAATGTGGCTACCATGTCAGATTTAATCAGACAGACAAAAGAAAAAGAAATAACGGATTTGCAGGCGCGTATCCAGGCATTCCAGCAATCAGCTGATCAGGACCTCCAAGCTAAGCAGGCCGAACTCTTCAACCCGCTTATCGAAAAGGTAAAAAATGCAATTGATGAAGTAGGAAGAGAAAACAGTTACACATACATTCTTGATGTAGGAGCCGGAGCGGTTATTTTTTACGAAGGTGGCGATGATGTGCTTCCTTTGGTAAAGAAAAAGCTGGGTATTTAAAACAAAGACTTTTAAGATAAAAAGAGACTGTCAATCATTGGCAGTCTCTTTTTTTTTATTCCTCATCATACCAGCTGGCATACATGTTATAATTATTTGAAATACGATGTATTTCTCCTTCTAAAAGTGCTGTATCCACGGTTTTTATCTTCTTGGCCGGCACGCCAGCATAAACACTACCCGATCTGACTATAGTATCTTTTGAAACTACGGCTCCGGCGGCAATAACACTGTTATTTTCAATAACGGCACCATCCATAATAATTGCACCCATACCAATCAGTACATTATCCTTAATGGTACACCCGTGAACAATAGCTCCGTGGGCAATAGATACATTGTTGCCGATAGTCACCGGGGCTTTCTGGTAGGTGCAATGGATGATGACACCATCCTGTATATTTACATTATTTCCAATCCTGATGTAATGTACATCACCTCGTACCACAGCGTTGAACCAGATGCTGCACTTGTTTCCAATAACCACATCTCCTGTTAAGGTAGCATTCTCAGCAATGAAACAGCTCTTGCCCCATGCAGGTTTTATTCCTTTTACAGATTTGATAACAGCCATATTTTATGTGTAACTTACGATGTAATGTAAACCGATACTTTCTTTTCTGTCTTGTGCAAACCGGATGATCAGGTAAGCCACATTGATCATGTTGCGTAATTCGCAAATACCTTCCGTTATGAGCGATTTGTTGTATAAATCTTCTGTTTCTCTGTAGATGATCTTCAGCCGGTCGAGAGCTCTTTTCAAACGAAGTTCCGATCTGACAATGCCTACATAATTACTCATGATCGACTGTACTTCCTTTTTCGACTGGGCAATTAATATCATTTCTTCATTTAAAACCAGCCCTTCGTCATTCCAGTCGGGAACACCACTTCGAAAGCCGGCCTTTTTAAAATGTGCCCCTGCATGCCTGGCAGCGCGGTGGGAAAACACGGCCGCTTCAAGTAAAGAGTTGGAAGCCAGTCGGTTGGCGCCATGAAGCCCGGTGCAGGCAGCCTCACCTGCTGCATATAGGTTATGAATACTGGTCTGGCCATTTTCATCTGTTTTTACTCCTCCGCACGAATAGTGGGCAGCCGGCACAACCGGAATCATGTCTTTGGAAATATCGATACCTTTACTCAGACACTTGGCATAAATAGCCGGAAAGTGTGATAAGAGTTCATTCTGTTCAATGTGTGTTGCATCCAGATACACATAATCGTCACCAGAAAGTTTCATTTCGTTGTCAATGGCACGTGCCACAATATCACGGGTAGCCAGGTCACCGCGCTCATCGTATTTCTTCATAAAAGCTTCACCGCTCCGGGTCTTGAGGACTGCTCCGGCTCCACGCATGGCTTCTGTGATCAGAAATGAAGGACTTTCTCCCGGAACATAAAGCGAAGTGGGATGAAACTGAACAAACTCCAGGTTTTCAACATGCGCTTTGGCCCGGTAAGCCATGGCTACACCGTCGCCGGTAGCAAATATTGGATTTGTAGTTGTCTGATAAATATTGCCCAACCCGCCTGTTGCCAGTAAAGTGGCTTTAGCCAGGAACGTATCAACTTTATCCGTTTTCTGATTGAGCGCATATACGCCAAAGCAGGTGATGTCTTTTGTCCCTCTTGTAATCATCTTACCCAGGTGGTGTTCGGTGATCAGGTCGATAGCAAAATAGTTTTCCAGGACTTCAATATTTTTATGCTCACGTACTTTTTTACTCAAAGCCCGCTGAATCTCATAACCCGTGGTATCTTTGTGGTGCAGTATCCGGTACTCGGAGTGTCCACCTTCCTTGGCCAGCGCATATTTCCCGGATTTTTCCTTGTCAAACTGGGTTCCCCACTCAATAAGCTCTTTGATACGCCCGGTAGATTCAGTTATCGTAATACGTACGATCTCCTCATCATTTAATCCGGCTCCGGCTTTGATTGTATCGGTAATATGCTTTTCGTAGTCATCGGGCGAATACATAACGGCAGCAATGCCTCCCTGGGCATAACTTGTTGCTGTGTCGTCGATTGTTGTTTTCGACAGCAAACATACACTTCCGTGTTCCGCCACTTTAAGGGCGTAAACTAAACCAGCCATGCCTGTTCCGATAACCAAAAAATCAACTTTTTTTTGCATCTATGTGGCGTTGTAATTTTCAGATAAAAGTAAGGAAACTCAGGTTATGAATTCAAGGGCACCCGATAATTTTACGCATTGCGTGAAAAAAAAAGCCTGATCATGCGACCAGGCTCTTTTGAATATTCATTTTTAGTCTTATTCAGGATGAATTGCTTCAACCGGGCAAACATCTGCACATGCACCGCAGTCGGTACACAGATCAGGGTCAATTACATAAATATCACCTTCTGAGATTGCCTCAACCGGGCATTCATCAATGCATGTACCGCAAGCAGTACAATCGTCATTTATTTTGTAAGCCATGATGATAAAATTTAATTAAAAAATTTTGCTCGGCAAATATATATATTATCCTGTTAACTTTTCAATTTCGCCAAAGGATTTAAACTAAAATTTCCAACTGTATCAAAAACAGAATAGGTGCAATTAAGTATGTACATATCTAAATAATTGCATAAATCTGTAAACGCACATTTTTTAGTTAAAAAAAAACAGTTGCAAGGTGTTTTGTAAATACATAAAAAGTATTTTTGTCATGATTTTAATAGGCTAAAAATGGCAAATAAAAAACAAAAAATAATCGAACTTAAAAATGCAGTAGTTCGATTCGCCGGAGATTCAGGAGACGGAATGCAACTGACAGGTAATCTGTTCTTAGATTCAACCGCTATTGTAGGTAATGATTTTGCAACATTTCCTGACTATCCCGCTGAGATAAGAGCACCGCAAGGGACAATTTCAGGAGTTTCCGGCTTCCAGATTAATTTTGGCGACAAAGACATCCACACGTCCGGCGATCTTGCCAACGTATTGGTAGCTATGAACCCTGCTTCGCTAAAAGCAAATATGAACTGGATAACCAACGACGCTATCATCATTGTTGATTCAGATGCTTTTGTTGAGAAAAACATGGTAAAAGCCGGTTATGAGAATAACCCGCTTGCTGATGATACGCTAACCGGCCACCTGGTTGTTGATGCTCCTATAACTACAATGACCAGAGATGCGGTGAAGGAACTGGGACTGGATAATAAATCGGCACAAAAATCAAAGAATATGTTTGCATTGGGCATGGTATTGTATATGTTCAACCGCGAATACCACAATACGATTAAATTCTTTGAGCAAAAGTTCAAATCAAATCCGATAGTGGTTGAAGCAAACAAAAGGGTGCTGATCGCAGGATATAATTTTGCCGATACAATTGAAGCGTTTGCCAGCACTTTTAAAATAGAGCCTGCACCGCTGGAAAAAGGATTGTACCGGAATGTAACCGGAAACCTGGCTACAGCCTGGGGATTTCTGGCTGCTTCGGAGCGTTCGGGCAGAAATTTATTTTTAGGTTCGTATCCTATTACACCCGCTTCAGAGATTCTTCAGGAGATTGCCAAGCACAAACAGTTTTCAGCCATAGCCTTTCAGGCAGAGGATGAGATTGCCGGTATTGTGTCAACCATAGGAGCAAGTTTTGCCGGAGCAATGGCCATAACTACAACCTCCGGGCCGGGACTTTCATTGAAAAGTGAGGCTATTGGTTTGGCGGTAATGACCGAATTACCCATTGTCATCGTTGATGTACAGCGGGGAGGACCTTCAACAGGGTTGCCCACAAAATCGGAACAATCCGACCTGATGCAGGCTCTTTACGGAAGAAACGGAGAGGCTCCGGTGATTGTTTTGGCTGCCCGCAGTGCAGCAGATTGTTTTTATTCTGCTTACGAAGCATCAAAGCTTGCAATGGAACATATGACGCCCGTTATTTTACTGACGGACGGTTCGCTGGCTAACGGCTCGGAAGTATTTTTAATTCCGGAAGTAGCCTCGTTACCTGACATTAACCCACCTATTGCTGAACCTGATGATCCTGATTATAAGCCGTATAAACGCGATGAGAAAAAACTGAGAAGGAAATGGGCTGTTGCCGGTACCGAAGGATTACGGCACCGTATCGGAGGACTTGAAAAAGAAGATATTTCAGGACACGTTACTTACGACCCGCTTAACCACGAAAAAATGACTAAGCTGAGACAGGAAAAGGTGGACAGGGTAGCTGACTATATTCCTGAGCTGACCGTAACCGGAGAAGAAGAAGGAGATTTGCTTGTAGTTGGCTGGGGCGGTACGTACGGTGTTTTGTTGACGGCGATTGAAGAATTACGGGAAGAAGGCAAAAAAGTAAGTCTTGCCCACTTCAAACATATTATGCCATTGCCAAAGAATACAAAT
>QMPO01000038.1 GCA_003648625.1 Bacteroidota bacterium | reverse complement strand
GTTTGAACGGGAATTTAACATGAGCGACAATACCTTTGCCGACCTGGTAAATTATACCGAAGAGAAAGGTATAAAAGCTACGCAGGAAGAGGTTTTAGTATCAAAAAACAAAATCAAAACCCTCTTTAAGTCATTTGTCGGGCGGAATATCCTTGAAGACGAAGCCTTTTACCCGATCTATCTGAAAATTGATACGACATTTAACCGGGCTGTGTACGAATTGCATCAGAACTGATCTGGAATTTGTTTAAAGTGTGAAACAGTTTTTAAAATCCTGTTATCAAAAAATAAATTCCACAAATCCCCTCCACGGGAGGGGCGCAGGGGTGGGTCATTAAAAAAGCTATTTATTTTTTGATTAACAGTGTATTTTGTTTGCAAGCAAAAGGTGAACTTGAAATAAGCTTATAATTTAAGCTTTTGGGTTTTAAACCAAAACTTTTTATACTTTTGTATTTAGAATATATCTAAATAACAAATTATTAAAAATAATATTATGGCATACGAATTACCTGCTTTACCATTTGAAATGAACGCTTTAGAGCCATTCATCTCAAAAGAAACACTCGAATATCACTACGGCAAGCACCATGCAGCCTATGTGAAAAACCTGAACGGCCTGGTGCCGGGTACTGAATTTGAAAACTCAGGACTTGAAGAGATCATAAAAAAAGCTGACGGCGGCGTATTCAACAACGGCGCCCAGGTATGGAATCATACTTTTTACTGGAACTGTATGGCCCCCGATGGCGGTGGTGAGCCAACCGGTGCGCTGATGAATGCGATAAAGAGCGATTTCGGATCGTTTGATGCTTTTAAAGAGCAATTCAGCAAAGCAGCAGCTACCCTGTTTGGTTCGGGTTGGGCCTGGCTGGTAAAAACACCTGCCGGAAAACTGGAGATCGTCCAGGAAAGCAATGCGGGAAATCCGTTACGCAATGGCCTGGAACCGATTATGACTTGTGATGTGTGGGAGCACGCTTACTACATCGACAAGCGAAATATGCGACCGGCTTACATTGAAGATTTCTGGAAGGTGATTGACTGGAATACCATTGCCAACAGGCTGTAAAATCAAAGGCGAAAATATACGTAAGAAGCTGTCCGATGGGGCAGCTTTTTTTGTTGAATCACACCTGCTCCATGCCTCATACCCCTTACTTATTCCACCGTCACTGACTTGGCCAGGTTCCGGGGCTGGTCGACATTGCAGCCACGCATGATGGCAATGTAGTAAGCCAGCTTCTGTAGCGGGATAGTTGCCAGAATAGGCACCAGCATTTCTTCGGTTTCGGGTATTTCGATGATGTAATCGGCCATTTTCTTCACCGTAGTGTCGCCTTTTGTAACAATAGCGATGATCTTTCCGTTACGTGCTTTTACTTCCTGGATGTTACTCACCACTTTTTCATAAATACCTTTGCTTGGGGCGATAAATACTACCGGCATGTTTTCGTCAATCAGTGCGATAGGTCCGTGTTTCATTTCAGCGGCAGGATAACCTTCGGCATGAATGTAGGAGATCTCTTTAAGCTTTAAAGCACCTTCCAGAGCTACCGGAAAATTGTAACCTCTTCCCAGATAAAGAAAATTGGTTGTGTTTTTGAATTCTTTGGCAATTTGCTCCGTTATACCCTTGTCATCAAGCACCTGTTCCACTTTTGCGGGCAGGTGTTCCAGCTCGTGTAGGAGTTGCATGAACCTTGACTTGGGCAGTGTGCCTTTTAACTGAGCCAGGCGCAGCGCCATCAGCGTAAGTATGGTCACCTGGGCGGTAAAAGCTTTTGTAGAAGCCACTCCGATTTCGGGTCCTGCATGCGTATAGCTTCCGGCATCTGTCAAACGTGGTATCGAAGAGCCGACAACATTGCAAATGCCCAAAATGGTTGCTCCTTTGCTTTTGGCCATTTTAATGGCAGCAAGGGTGTCAGCCGTTTCTCCCGACTGCGAAATGGCGATGATGATATCGTTTTCATCAATAATCGGATTGCGGTACCTGAATTCGGAAGCATATTCCACTTCAACAGGGATGCGGGCAATGTCTTCAAATAAATATTCGCCTACAAGACTGGCATGCCACGAGGTGCCGCAGGCAATCATGATAATACGCCGGGCCTTGAGTAATTTTTCTTCGTATTCCGAGACACCTCCCAGCGAAACAATTCCTTTTCTCGCATTCAACCTTCCCCTCATACTGTCTTTAATAGAGCGGGGCTGCTCGTATATTTCTTTCAGCATGAAATGGTCGTAGCCGCCTTTTTCAAGTTCGTTCAGGTTCCACTCCAGCTCCTGGATATAAGGTGTCTTTTTCCGGTTTTTGATATTTCTGATCTGTAGTTCTTCGCCTCTTTTTATAATGGCAACTTCTTCGTCTTCGAGGTAAACAACATTTTTGGTGTATTCGATAATAGGGGTTGCGTCCGAAGCAATAAAATAATCGTCTTTTCCGATGCCGATCACCAGCGGGCTCCCTTTGCGGGCTGCAATGAGCATATCAGGATTTTCCTGCGATAAAATAACAATGGCATAGGCACCGATTACCTGGTTCAGCGACATGCGTACGGCTTCTTCCAGCGAAACTTTTTCGTTTTGACAGATATCTTCAATCAGGTTGACCAGAACTTCTGTGTCTGTATCCGATGTAAAGGTATATCCTCTTTTTGTCAGCTCTTTTTTCAGGGCTCCGTAGTTCTCGATAATGCCGTTATGAATGATGGCCAGTTTACCTGATTGTGAGAAATGCGGGTGTGCATTCGTCTGGTTTGGTTCGCCGTGAGTCGCCCAGCGTGTGTGGGCAATACCGATATTTCCTTTTAAATCCTTGTCTTTTAAATAGTCCACAAGTTCGACAACCTTCCCCTTGGTTTTGAACAAGTTGAGTTCTCCGTTCAGCAGAGCAATTCCGGCACTGTCATAACCTCTGTATTCAAGTCGTTGCAGGCCTTTGATAAGTATCGGATAAGCTTCCCTGGGTCCGATGTAAGCTACGATGCCACACATGAAATTATATTTTTTAGTCTAAGTCAGTATATGTTATTTCCAGATGCAACCTGGTTGTATCCGAAACCGGATCGTTCCCGTTAAAAACAAAGCGGTGCGGATAAAGTGATGCACCCCTGACGATCATATACAAACCATTATTATTTTTTTCCGGGTTGCTGATAAGCGATTGTAAGTACCTTGTTATACGAAATGTATACGAATTTGTTGAGGGTTTATACACACCACCGAAATAGTGCTCCTCTCCATCGTCAGGCAGGTAGCCATAACTTCCGTCGTCCTGAATTTCGGCCAGTGCCATTTTTATAGGGGCATAAAACAGTGTGTCTTCGGAATTCCCGGGTAACACAAGTTTTGCTTCGTTAAGGGCGATTGTTCCGTATTCGGTCCATGTCTGTATATTCGGGATTTTAAGGACGATGGCCACCCCTGCTGCACCCTGCGTATAAAATCTGTCAGTTCCTTTGGCCGTATCACCATTTTCCACCTGAGCTATAAATTCGGGATCACCTAATTGAAAATCGTGTTCGTATTTCGAAGCATATTTTGTGACTATAGTTATCGGGTATTCAAAAGAAAGGGAGTCTTCTTCGCTGTTGTGGTAGTACAAGATCATTTTTGATCTGTTGTTAAGTAAATCAAAATACAACAATGATCCCCCCTGGCTTAGCGGGCCGGTGGTTACGTAAAGACCTTTGAAATTCTCCATAAACACATCATTACTGTCCATGATGGTTGTATCCATATCCAGCAGATAATTGCCCAGGTCGGGAGAGAGATTGCTCAGGTTAAAACGTAAAACAGGCGAGGTAGTGTCTTCGCCGATAACCGTACTGTCTTTAGGATGGGGTATGAAATCGAAATTTGCATAATCTGTCGGAAAAACGGCAAGATCAATAGTGGAATAATAGGTGCTGTCGTAATGTAATGATTCTTCCATCTGGTAAACATGGGCTGTCATCATGGTATTCGTATCACCGTATGATCCGCCGGTGTATCTCAGTTGGAGAACCAACGAATCCAGTTCAGCATTCTCACCAAAACGGTGTCCGGTTTTTGACAGCATAAGCTGTGTATAAAAACTGGTAATAGTAAGTCCGAATGTAGGGTCCATCATACTTCCCAGCATAGTTGTGCTTAACCCGTCTGTCCGAACGGTATCGTGGTCAGGTATCGAATAGGCATAAATGGCAGCGGTATCTGTCCAGTATACCTTCAGCTTGGTATCTTCGGGTTGTACAATAGCTCCGATTTCTCCCGCTGGTTTCGAACACGAAACTACAGTCAGAACAAAAATCAAAAAAAGTATCCGGAATAAAACGGTTGTGCCTTGTGCTGAAAAAGGCTTAATCTTCTCCAATAATCGTGTCATAAAACTCATTATACGCTCCATAATAATCTTCATCTCCCTGATAATCAAGCATAGGTTTGCCTGAGGCTTTTGCATACTCCATAATTTCCGGGTTAATCTCCGGACTTCCTGCAATAAGTGCGTCAGAACGGTCTATGGCTCCTTTCATTAAGGAAACGAAAGTTCCTTCGCTATAGTGCCCGAAATCGTCATTTTCCAGGCCGGTCATGAGCATTTTTTTCTCGTAGCCGTTTCTGAGCTTTTCTTTGAAATCATCATTGTATAGAGACAGGATCACTTTTGCGTCGGCAAAAATAGGGCTGTCTTTATAGGCTGTTTTTACAAAAAGAGGCAACAGGCTTGAAAACCAGCCGTTGCAATGAATAACGTCAGGCGCCCATCCAAGTTTTTTGACTGTCTCCAGAACTCCTTTGGCAAAGAAAATTGCCCGTTCGTCATTATCTTTATGAAATTTCCCGGAGCCGTTGGCAAATATTGATTTCCTGTGGAAATAATCTTCGTTGTCAATAAAATAAACCTGCATTCTGGCTTGCTGTATAGAGGCCACTTTGATGATCAGCGGATGGTCAATGTCATCAATGATCAAATTCATTCCCGAAAGCCGGATAACCTCATGCAATTGATTTCGTCGTTCATTAATCAAGCCATAGCGGGGCATAAATGTCCTTATTTCTTTGCTGCTTTCCTGAATCTTCTGGGGCAGGTACCGTCCGATTTTACTCATGGGTGATTCAGGAAGGTATGGTGTTATTTCTTGATTAACAAAGAGGACCCTCTTTTTTTCCATAATAAAAAGTATGTGTTTTGAAGGGTGCAAAGGTAGTAAAAATTTGTGTACCAAACAATTTTAGAACCTTTGCGCAGGTAATAATAACTGCTTTTAATACAGAGGTTTGTGCTTTATTTTTGCCAATAAGAACCCTTAAAAAAAGTTAAATAGTTGCTTATCCGCGAACGAATAATGCCTTAATTATGTCGTTGGCCATTTTCGGGTTTTCTTTTAGCCTCCGGGTTGAATAGGCAAACCACTGTTCGCCGTAAGGAACATAAACACGCATCCTGTGTCCTTTGCTGACAATGGATTTGCGTAATGAAGGGGTTACTCCGTAAAGCATCTGGAATTCGAAATTCTCTTTCGGGACCTTGTACTTATCGATCAGTTTATAGGCCCCTTCAACCAGTGGAATATCGTGCGTGGCAATTCCCGGATACATCCCTTCTTTGAGCATAATTTCAAGATCTTCCAGGAAATGTTCGTTGATCTCCTCATATTTTTTGTAGGCAATTTCTTCGGGTTCTACATAAATACCTTTGCACAACCTGAAGTTTAACGGATTTTCTTTGGTGTGGAGGTCGCGCATATTCAGAATGTCGTCTTTGGTACGCTTCAGATATGCCTGCAGCACAAGACCCACGTGTTTTGGGAATTCTTTTTTCAACTTCCTGAAAAGCTCAATTTCCATGTCAACACATTGTGAGTCTTCCATGTCGACACGAACGAAATTGTCGTATTCGGAAGCCTTTTTTACTATTTCACGGATGTATTGATAACATACATCCTTATCGATCAGCAGACCGAACATGGTTGGTTTGAGCGAATAATTGCCATCAATATTGTTTTTCTCAAATGTATCGATGATATCCAGATACTCATTTTTATTTTGTTCCGCTTCATCCAGCCGGGTGATGAACTCACCAAGCAGGTCAATAGTCACCATCATGCCATCATTGTTCAGTGCTTTTGAATGGCGAATGGCATCTTCAATTTTTTTTCCTGCTATGTAGCGTCTTGAAAATATCCACACCAGATTTTTTGGCATTAGCGGAAGAATGGCTGCTACTAATTTATTGAACCACATCATGAGTTGTACTGTTTTGAATATCGGAGCAAAATTATGTAATTTGGTTTGAATTATCTTATACTGTATGACAATTTATATACGGTAAAAACAATCACTTAAACAAATGAATAACAAACAGATAAATTCATAAACTTTTCCCTGGTTAACATTTCTTTAGACAATTATCCGCATCGGACAGCTACCTGCCCGGTAATTCGTACCGCTGAATTTCCCGGAAGCACTTCCGGAAGCTGTAAAATATTTGTATAGAATGAATTAATTGTTAATTTTGCAGCGCTTAAAAAGACCAATAAACAGCAGCGTCATGTCATCAGATCAAATGGTAAGTATATTTTCAGGGCGTCAGAGCAGATACCTTGCTGAAAAAATCGCAACGAGTTTTGGTATTCCTTTAGGAAAGTCAATTGTAACGGAATTCTCCGATGGCGAATTTCAGACTTCCTATGAAGAAAATATAAGAGGACGTGATGTGTTTATTATACAATCGACCACACCTCCGGCTGATAATTTTATGGAACTCCTGATGATGATAGATGCAGCCAAAAGGGCTTCGGCACGGAAAATAAGCGCCGTTATACCCTATTTTGGCTATGGAAGACAGGACAGGAAAGATAAACCCAGAGTTTCGATTGCATCAAAAATGAATGCAAACCTGTTAATTGCCGCCGGAGTACAACGGGTGATCACCATTGACCTGCATGCTGACCAGATACAGGGATTTTTCGATGTTCCGGTTGACCATGTGTTTGCTTCCAACATCTTTATTCCGCATCTGAAACAATTGAACATGCCCGAGCTGATCATGGCTTCGCCGGATACGGGCGGTACCAGGAGAGCAGCTACATACGCCAAAGCGCTGAATACAGGTTTTGTTATTTGTTACAAGCAAAGGACCAAACCGAATGTTGTGGAACAGATGCAATTAATTGGTGACGTGGAAGGAAAAGATGTGGTGCTGGTGGATGATATCATCGATACAGCCGGTACCATTACCAAAGCGGCCAATTTGATTATGGAAAAAGGCGCCAGCAGTGTGCGGGCTTTCTGTACGCATCCTATTTTTTCGGGAAGTGCTTACGAACGCATTTCCAAATCGGCATTTACCGAAGTAGTGGTTACTGATACCATTCCGCTGAAACAGGATTGCGACAAGATCACCGTATTATCAACAGCTGATCTGTTTGCTGAAGTAATTAAGCGGGTACAGAATTACGAATCTATAAGTTCACTATTTAAAATTTAATATCAATAATTAATCATTTAATCTATTATCATGAAAAAAGTATCATTGAGCGGTTCTCTGAGAGAGAACGTAGGGAAAAAAGATGCTAAAAAACACAGAAGGGAAGGAAAAGTCCCCTGTGTGCTTTACGGAGGTAAAGAGCAAATTCATTTTACTGCTCCTGAATTGAATTTCGGGAAATTGATTTTTACACCTGAAGTATTTGAGGTGAAGTTGGACATTGAAGGCAAAGAATATTCGGCCGTATTGCAGGATGTACAGTATCATCCGGTAACAGACAAGGTGTTGCATGCCGATTTTCTTGAAATTATACCTGGTAAGCAAATTATTGTTGGTTTACCTATTAAGTTCGAAGGAACATCACCTGGTGTGATCCGCGGTGGTAAGATGATCAAAAAGATGTATAAGATCCGTGTGAAAGGATTGATCGAAGAAATGCCCGATTATCTTGTTATCGACATCTCAGAGCTGGAGATTGGCGGTTCTGTAAAAATCAGGGATATTGAGCTCGATAAACTCGCGCTGCTTGATCCACCAAACAGTGTGATCGTAAGGGTGAAAATGGCACGTGCCGTTGAAGAGGTTGTTAGCGAAGAAGAGGAAGAAGTTGAAGGTGCTGAAACACCGGAAGGTGAAGAGGGTGGAGCCCCTGCTCCGAAAGCTGAAGGAGAAGGCGCTGAGTCTTAATTGAAATAAAGAATAGGTATAAAGGGATAAAGTGTTGTAACTTTATCCCTTTATTTTTGCTGTGACATAAAGTTATGAAATACCTGATCGCCGGACTGGGAAACATAGGCATTGAATATGCTAACACACGCCACAACATCGGATTTGTGGTGGCAGACGCTTTGTGCCGTGAGTTGAAAGGCAGTTTTTCGGTGGACCGTCTGGCTTCGGTGTGCAAGGTAAAATACAAAGGTCGTACCCTGGTAATCATCAAGCCGACCACTTACATGAACCTAAGCGGGAAGTCTGTTAAATACTGGATGGAGAAGGAAAAAATCCCGGTTGAAAGAACATTAGTTGTTCTGGACGACATAGCCCTGCCGCCGGGTATGCTGCGCATGAAAGCCCGGGGTGGCGATGCCGGACATAATGGATTGACTGACATAATCCTTAAGTTAAACACAGATGTTTTCCCAAGGCTGAGAATCGGTATTGGAAACGATTTTCCAAAAGGCTATCAATCAGATTATGTATTGGGTCAGTGGACCAGAGCAGAAGAAAAACTAATGATTCCGCAGGTAGAAAAAGCCGTGGAAACGATAAAAAGTTTTGTTACTCTCGGCATCGATCGCACGATGACGGTTTATAATAACAAATAACTACTTACTTCGCCCTTGCTGTAGGTTACCGTGTTGTCTTTCAGTATATTGCAGTTAACCGTTGTGAAATACAGAGAGTTGATAGTTTAAACATGAGGTGTATTCTCTTTTCTGAAGTTTCTTTTGGTTTAAGCCATAGTTTGCCGCATGTTAGGTGATAAATTCCATATAATTATCACGATTGATGACACTAAATGCTGCATCCGGATAGGCTTTTAACCATTGACCGGGAACATGTTTCATAACCTTAGGATTCCATTTTAATTCAAATGCTTTCAACCCGGAATCCGACTCTTCCACCCAATCTATTTCCTGACGACTTTTGTGTCGCCAGAAATAATTATTTACGTGTAACCTGTTATATGACTGATATTTTATCCTTTCGCTAATCAGATAATTTTCCCATAGTTTTCCTGTGTCGTCACGTAAGGAAAGCGGATTAAAACTTGAAATGATGGCATTTCTGATACCATTGTCAAAAAAATACCACTTTGCTTTTTTTGTAATTTCATTATCCAGGTTCCGGCTGAATCCTGTTACCTTGTGGATTATAAACACTTTCGATAGTAAATCAAGATAACGATCAACTGTATTTTTACTCATTTGCAGTTCTTTTCCAATACCTTCCAATGAAATCTCGGAACCCACTCTAAATGCTATAAGTTTTAACAGACTAACAATTTTATCCCGTTTCTTTATTCCTTCAAAAGAGATAATATCTTTGAGTAAATATGAATTGATCATATCTTTCAAATACTCCACCTTCTCTTTATTTTCCTGTAAAAGTACCAGTTCGGGATAACTGCCAAAAATCAAACGCTCTTCAAGATTCGATACGGTTGTTGGATAATCTTCCTGTACAGCTAACTCCATTTGTGCTAATGGGAAAAGCAGGTATTCTGTTTTTCGACCTACCAGAGGCTCACCAACCTGGTTGTTCAGGTCAAATGAAGAAGATCCTGTGGCCAGAATTTTTAATCCCGGAATTGTGTCAATCATAAGTTTTAACTTAAGCCCGATATCAGGAATGGCTTGTGCTTCGTCAATGAATAAAAAATGTTTGTTTCCGATTAGTCTTTTATAGTTTGCTGTACTCCTTTTTTTTAGTAATTCTTCGTGTTCATAATTTTCACCGTTTAGTAAAAGAACGTTCGGCTTGGTTGTTGCCATGATTCTTTTAATAAGTTCGGTTTTTCCCACCTGGCGGGCACCATATATTAAGATAACTTTGTTTTTAGATGACAAGTTGTCAATTACATGATCTTCGATAGCTCTTTTAATGTATTTCATGTTCATTTCATATCAATTGTAACGACAAAGATAAAATAAAAAAATCTAAACCGTCACTTAACTGACGGAAAAGATATCATATTCGTCTAAAAACAGACGGAAAGGCATAATAAAAAGAGTATTTTGTATGGAGGTTTTGCTGGTTTTTACTTCGCCCTCAATCTTTCGGCAATAATGCTTCCTATCTTGTCAATGGCCACCCTGTCCTGTTTCATGCTGTCGCGTTCACGGATGGTTACCGTATTGTCTTCCAGCGTCTGGTGATCCACCGTTACGCAATAAGGTGTGCCAATGGCATCATGGCGGCGGTAGCGTTTGCCAATGGTATCTTTCTCTTCGTAGAAACACATGTAGTCCTCTTTGAGCCCGTTCATGATCTCGCGGGCTTTTTCCGGCAAACCGTCTTTTTTGGTTAACGGGAATACAGCTACTTTATAAGGTGCAAGAACCGGAGAGATTTTCATTACTACGCGGCTGGAGCCGTCTTCCAGTTGCTCGTCGGTATAAGCATGACTCAGCACGGCGAGGAACATACGGTCGAGCCCGATAGATGTTTCAATCACATAAGGCACATAACTTTCGTTCAGTTCGGAATCGTGGTAGCGCAATTTTTTCCCTGAGAATTTCTCGTGAGCACTCAGGTCAAAGTCGGTGCGCGAGTGGATACCTTCCAGTTCTTTGAATCCCATGGGGAATTCAAATTCAATATCGGCGGCGGCATTGGCGTAATGCGCCAACTTATCATGGTCGTGGAAGCGAAACTTCTCAGCCGGAATGCCCGTTGAAACGTGCCATTTCATCCGCTGCTCTTTCCAGTATTCATACCATTTTATTTCTTCGCCGGGGCGTACAAAGAACTGCATTTCCATCTGTTCAAACTCCCGCATCCGAAAAATAAACTGGCGGGCTACGATCTCGTTACGAAAAGCTTTTCCGGTCTGGGCAATGCCGAACGGAATTTTCATCCGGGCGGTTTTCTGTACGTTCAGATAGTTTACGAAAATACCCTGTGCCGTTTCGGGGCGCAGGAAAATTTCGGTAGCACCTTCTGCTGTCGAACCCATGTTGGTAGAAAACATCAGGTTAAACTGGCGTACTTCCGTCCAGTTGCGCGAACCCGAAACAGGACAGGCGATCTCCAGATCTTCGATTAGTTGCTTGATGGCAGCCATGTCGTTGTTATCCATGGCCGGGTACAGGCGGTTTTTGGCGTCTTCGATCTTTTTCAGGTTAGCTAACACACGCGGGTTGGTTTCCATAAACTGCTGCTCGTCAAAAGCATCGCCGAAACGTTTGCGGGCTTTTACAACTTCTTTGTTGATTTTCCCTTCAATCTTGGCCATGTAATCTTCTACCAGCACATCGGCACGGTAGCGTTTTTTCGAGTCTTTGTTGTCGATTAAAGGGTCGTTAAAGGCGTCCACATGTCCCGAAGCTTTCCAGATAGTCGGATGCATAAAAATGGCCGAATCGATCCCCACAATGTTCTCGTGCATCTGCACCATAGCTTTCCACCAGTAGCTGCGGATGTTGTTTTTCAACTCAGCACCATTCGGGCCGTAATCGTAAACGGCACTTAGCCCGTCGTATATTTCACTTGATTGGAATACAAAACCATACTCTTTTGCGTGGGCAATAATTTTCTTAAAAAGGTCTTCCTGGTTGGCCATATTTTACTTATTCATGATTAGTTTGTAAAAAAATCAACAACGTTTCCGAAGGTGCTCGTTGTTCGCTTATAAAGCTCGGAGTATCCGCAGTGTGCACACGAAATAACGGTAAACTTCTTATTCTGCACATCAAAAATTTTGGCAAATGCGCCACCGGTGGTTCTGATTTCGTCCACTTCGTATTGTTTGTTGCCGCATTTTGGGCAGACGTATTCCTGTTTTTCCATGTCGGTTTTTATTTGTGTAAAATTCAAAAAAGGAATTCCTTTAGTTCCCCTCCCTGGAGGGGTGTAGGGGTGGGTTTATAAAATAATTATTCCTTTTTTGAATTTCATAATTTTTTCTAAGTGCCCAGTGTAGCTACCATAACGGCTTTGATAGTATGCAAGCGGTTTTCCGCTTCGTCAAATACCAGTGATGCAGGCGATTCAAAAACCTCGTCGGTTACCTCCATTGCGTCCACGCCATACTTCTGATAAATTTCTTCGCCAATTACGGTATCCCTGTTATGGAAAGCCGGAAGGCAGTGCAGGAATTTCACATTCGGGTTTCCTGTTTTCTTCATCATGCCGGCATTTACCTGGTAGGGCATCATCAGTTTGATCCGCTCTTTGAATGCTTCTTCGGGTTCGCCCATCGATACCCAGACATCGGTGTACAAGAAATCGATACCTTTAACGCCTTTTTCTACGTCAGATGTTAAGGTGATCTTTGCGCCGGTTTCTTTGGCAATTTCCAAACACTGGTTAACTAATTCCTGATCAGGCAAATATTGTTTCGGGGCTACAGCACGGAAATCCATACCCATTTTGGCAGCGCCTACCATTAGTGAGTTGCCCATGTTGTTACGCGCATCGCCCAGGTAAGCAAACGACACCTGGTGCAACGGTTTATCAGAATGTTCCATCATGGTGAGAAAATCGGCAAGAATTTGTGTCGGATGAAATTCGTTGGTCAGTCCGTTCCATACCGGTACGTTGGCATATTTTCCCAGTTCTTCCACTACTTCCTGACCAAAGCCCCGGTATTCGATCCCTTCGTACATACGTCCCAGAACACGGGCTGTGTCTTTCATCGTTTCCTTTTTTCCTATCTGCGATCCGGTAGGGCCAAGGTAGGTAACATGAGCTCCCTGGTCGTAAGCGGCAGCTTCAAAAGCACAGCGTGTTCGGGTAGAAGCTTTTTCGAAGATCAGGGCAATGTTTTTCCCTTTCAGTTTCTGCTGTTCCGTTCCGGCGTATTTGGCCTTTTTCAGATCAGCCGAAAGGTCGAGTAAAAATTTTACCTCTTTGGGAGTGAAGTCGAGCAACTTCAAAAAATTCCTGTTTCTCAGATTGTATGCCATGATGATGAATTTTTATAAATGATTAATATTTAACTGTTTTTGTTTTATAAGGCAGCGCAAAAGTAAAGAAAATTACATAGAGAAGAAAAGATATTTTAGCGAGATAATTGATGCTTATTCAACCACTGAAACCTGATCTTAATGTGTTTTTTTGTTTGTGCGGCATTGTGTGGCATTGCCAGAGACATCCGGGTTGACGCACACAAGAAAAAACCCTATCTTTATAGGTGTTAAACCGGAACTTATGGCACAGAAAGAAATCAAATTACTACAACAGCAAATCGACAAATTATATACCAGCGATTTTGAACTCGCT
>QMPO01000037.1 GCA_003648625.1 Bacteroidota bacterium | reverse complement strand
CTACCGCACATGCCACCCCCTTCCGACTGTACAGTCATGATAAGCGTAACGATACCTGTTTCACCTTGTGCCGGAGTGTAGGTCGGAGTCAGTGTTGTTTCATCAGTAAGTGTTCCCTGACCATTTGTGGTCCATAAAATAGAGCTGTAATTTGAAGCAGTTGCATCTGTAATCGTATATGATGCATCTTCACACGTATAAGCATCAGAGCCTGCGTATGCCGTAGCTCCACCAATTATTTCCAACTGCATTGTTGACGTAGCATCACTACAATCTGCATGCCCCTGCGCTGTCAATGTTAAAGTTACAAAACCTTCTTCATCCGTACCCGGAATGTATGTAGGGTTCAGCGTATTGGCATCCTGAAGATAGCCTGTTCCATTCTCAGTCCAGTTCAATGTACTGAAATCACTGGCCGAAGCTCCGGTTATGGTAAATGAGGTTTCTGAGCAAGTCATCTCATCAGGACCTGCATCGGCATAAGGCTCTGCGAATATTTCAATTTGAACATTGTCCACAGCATCACTACAGTTGGCTTGTCCCTGAGCAGTCAGTATCAAAGTTATGATACCTGTTTCGCCGCTACCGGGAATATAAGTTGGTGTTAATGTTGTTGCATTTGTCAGGTAACCTGTTCCATTTTCTGCCCAGCTGAATGAACTGTAGTTTTCGATGGATGCGTCAGTTACTGTATAGGAATTTCCTTCACAAGTTTCTGCATCTGTACCTGCATATGCTGTTGGTTCAGCAAAAAACTCAACGACCTTACTTGAAACTGCGTCAGTACAGGTTCCTTGTCCGTTTACGGTTAATGTCAGAGTTACATCTCCAGTTTCTCCGCTCCCGGGTGTATAAGTCGGTGTTAATGTCGTTTCGTTTACCAAACTTCCAGATCCATCTGTAGTCCATAAAAGCGAACTTCCGTTTGTTTCCGTAGCACCTGAAACAGTGTAAGATACTGATGCGCAACTTACATCGTCAGCTCCAGCATAAGCAGTAGGAGCCGGGAATATTTCAAGTTGCATGTCAGAGGTTGCGTCGCTACAACTCCCCTGGCTCTGAGCCGTTAAGGTAAGTATAACTGTACCTGTCTCACCAGTTCCGGGAACATAAGTTGGCGACAACGTTCCGGCATTCAGTAAATAACCACTGCCATTCTCCGTCCATAAAACCGATGAATAATTTGATGCAGAAGCATCGTTCACCGTATACGAAAAATCTTCACAGGTAACTCCGTCAGAACCAGCATTGGCTGTCGGGCCACTTATCACGTCCAGCGTCATTGCAGACGTTGTTTCCGCACAGTCTGCTAATCCCTGTGCCGTGAGTGTTAAAGTAACCTGCCCTGTTTCTCCTGTTCCGGGAGTATAAGTTGGAGTTAAAGTTGATGCTCCTGTTAAGCTTCCTGTTCCATTTTCTGTCCAAAGCAATGTGCTGTAATTAGATGCAGAAGCACCACTCACAGAAAAAGCAACACCTTCACAGGTTTCTTCATCCGGACCCGCATTGGCTACAGGCTCCTGTTGGATAGTCAATATCATTTCATCAGTAGCTGTACTTGATGCCGGAGGAATCGGGAAAGCAGATAACGTAATTGTCACCGAGCCATTTGTTATATCCTGGGACCCCGGAGTATAAATAGCATCCGGATCATTTATATCGCTGAATGTGCCATCGCCTGATGTGGACCATTCTATATCTGAATTGTTATAGGCACTACCATCTAACTGGCAAGTTGAACTTTCACAAATTGTCTGATCTTCTCCTGCATTGGCAGTAGGAGGTGTTCCTGAGCCTCCTCCGGATACAGAGAAATCATCTATGGCCATATCGGAATGCCAGTTTGGGCCTGTCAGTCCGGTAATTCGGAACTGCACATTTGTTTCATTATTATAAGCCGCTAACGAAACAACGGCTTCAGCCCATTGATTTCCCTGATCTCCCGTCATGCTCCACAAATCAGATGACCAGCTGTTACCACCATTGGTGGATATTTGTAAGGATAAAGTACCCGTTTCAGCTCCATACATGTGATACCAGAAACTTAGTTCGGGATTGGTTAATGAACTTAAATTGAATACGGGTGAAATCACATAGCCCGTACTGTTAAAACAACTTGAACTTTCCGTGTAGATATATTTTCCACCACCGGTATGATCTTCATCAGGTCCGGTTAGCCCCGAAGCTGTGTTACCTGTTAAAATATCCCAGTCGATATCATCACTGCTGGCATTGATCCAGCAGTCGTCCATTGATACCGTCCCATCTGCTGTACAACTCATTTCAGGTGAGCTGACAGCCCATTCATCAAAAGTTTCCAGGTAAGGGTAATTAGTAACAGTGGAACAGTCCAATACTTCGATAAAGTTAGTTTTCACTTCCGTATCTGTACCAATGTCGTTTGTAGCTACCAATGTGACCGTATAAAAACCGGCACTGCCAAACTGCACTTTAGGATTTTTGGAACTGGAATTAGTACCTTCTACAAAAGTAACCGAAGAAGGGGAAAAAGACCAAGACCATGTATGAGGGACATTAGTGGATTCATCAAAAAAGTTCACTGTTTGCGCCACCATCGGATGTGTGTCATCAGCGCTGAAATCAGCTACCGGAGGATCAACGATCGGTGCATATGAAAATGAAGCGATACGTGTCCGCCAGTTCCATCCACCGTTTGAGTATTCCGTTGTAAACCAAAACGACTGATCGTCTGTTGGATCAACCGTCATCGCCGAGTAGTCGCCCCAACGATTGATACCTGTTTGTGAGGCAGTTCCTTCGAAAATACTTGTTTCTACAATGTCAAGTATTCCGGTTCCGCTACTCTCGGCATTTTGTCCGGCAAAGCGGATGGAAGGATAAGTATTTGTACTAGAAACGGAGTAACCTAAGGCTATATCACCTTCTCCGTTCATGGCGATACTGGCCATCCAGCGATTTTCGCCATCGGCAGGAGCGTATGTGCCCTGTTGATATATACTCCATCCGCTTCCGTAATTTCTCAACTCATACCATCTTACTCCTGCCTGCCCGTTACCATCAGCATTCACTGTATGGTTAGCAAGCATTACCTGATATGATCCAAAATTCCGGTATTGCAAGCGATACATCAAACGATCAGAAAGAGCCATTAACTCCTGGCTCGTACCGGGTTGTTCAATTGTTATATTACTATAAGAAAAGCTCTGAGTAGTTAAATTCTGCGAAACTGTTACGGAAGAGTTTGAAGTATTATTCCAGTCGATATCGGCATGAAAAACCCTTAGTGAGTTTGTATTTAACTCAAGAAAATAATCAGAGGTGCCCGTAGGTGGTAGTGTAGCCCCGTCACAATCCGCAGGCAGCAAACTTCCGTAGCTTGTTCCCAGATCAAAGAACTGCATTTCTGCATCAGGGTCTCCTGCAATCATGGCATCTCTGTCTAACACACAAACGCCGGCACCTGCCCATGATGATCCGTTAGCAAATTGGTTTATGGTAAAATAATATCCATCTGGCCAGATACCGAATTTTGGATAGTCGGGCATATCCGAAAACTCATAAGCATATCGGTACCAGGCACCTGTCGGGTCACCAGTCTGTGAAACTGCGACCAACTCGTAATAAGGACCATTAGGATAGTTTGGCAAGGCAAATTGCGATGCCATCCAACGATCGGCATATTCATCATACAATACAACAGGGTCGCCATTGTTTGTTCCTGTCCATGGGCCGTTAAAGCCATCCCATAACGTACTGTTATCGGCAGGGCCATACAATAAATTACCACTCTTATCCCAGATAGCAAATGCAAGATTAATCATCTGAAAATAATGATTGAGACCAACATCTCCATCCGTATCCGGTGGCGCTACGCCACTCAAATTACTTACTCCGTCATGATTTTGACCGATAATCGGATTTGATCTGTCGGCGGGGATGTAATCCTGTAATACAGGATCGGGGCCTTGCCACCAGGCAACTTTTTTAAAGTTGTCATGGAAGCCCATTTTGTTTTTGACCACACCTTCTTTCCAACTGCGATCTTGTTTCTCCGGGACTATCACGGGAATATCCCGTAAGGCCTGAGATTTGTCAAAATAAATAGCTTTCACAACTTTTTCAGGCCTGAAAGTTTGCGCAAAGCCAGAAGTTACCAGAGAGAGATTAACTATAAAAAAAACAACAAAAGCAAAGCAACCTGTTTTCAAAATAGTAACTCGATTTTTCATGTGTGTTTGTATTAAGTGTTTCTGTTTATGAATTCATTTTACTTATGTTCATTCTCATTTATTTTTTCAACCGAGAATACATGTCATGAGCAAAACACAGAGTGAACAGGCATAACAGCCGATCTTTCTATTTTGAACAGTAAGCCAGAAAACCACTTAAAACAAAGCGAGGATAAGCCCGAAGATTATTCTTTTGGAAAGTGTATTGTGAGAGGTCCTCACAAGTAAATACGAATAAATTGCCCCTGAAAGGGGAATCATTGCGGCTCATTGTTTGTTTTGTTTGTTCTTCCTGTTAACGACCCCTCTAATTGCTTGTTTTAAAGACCGTTAACATGCTTGCTTGTTTTTATCTCATAACTATTGTAATCTATACGTGAATCTTTTACGTAAAAACTGGCGGGAAAGATACATAATAATATAATATGGCGCAAGAATCAATACTGAAAATAATCCCGCAAGGCCTTCATCCATACCAATCAATGTGAAGACTACCAGGCTGATGAATACCACTAAGAACGGGAAAACATACCCCAGCAATACAGCCCATGTTCCCAGCGATTCTTTCATTTCAACAACAACCTGCCCCCCCACTTTAATCTCTTCGTCATGTTCGTACAAATCCACTTCAATAATTTTTTCTTCCACATCACTCAACGAGCAGGAACCTTTTATCTGGCACGATATACATGCTGATTTAGCAATGATGGAAATCATCGCTTTTCCATCGCTTACATCCTGAACAATCCCGCTGTGAGTTACTATATTTTCTTTCACTTATTTCCTGTTTCTTAAGGTGTTGACAACGACACCGGAATTATTTTTCCATTTATAAAATGATGCGCTTTCATCGAAAAATCGATAATGAAATCAGCCATCTCGTCGGCAGATACAGGTGCTTTATATCCCGGAAATGCTTCAGACAACATTTCTGTTTGCACTGCTCCCAATGCCAAAGCATTGGCACATATTTTTTGTTCCTTCAATTCTTCGGCAAGGCATTCGGTAAAGACTCCCAACGCTCCTTTACTTGCACTGTATAATGAAAGCCCCTGAAACTTAGCACTTCCCTGATAGCCACCCATACTGCTTATGTTTACAATATGTGCCTGATCCGAAAAATGCGGCAACAGGTCTCTTACAAGCTTAAAGACACTCTTTACATTGGCCTGGAATATATTGTCAAAATCACTGTCACTTAAATCAGCCAGTGGCTTATTTATCAGCAATCCGGCATTGTTGATCAACACATCCACATGGGGAAAAGCATTTGTGATACCTGAAATGAGTTCATTGTAATTTTCCTGCATCAGGTTAAAAGCCAAAAAATTGTACGCATCGCCCTTCCCATATTGCTGCAGCGATTCCAACTCATTTCCGCTACGTGCCACGGCAAAAACGCTGTGCTCTCCTCTTTCAAGCAGTTTTTTAACTATTTGGTATCCAATTCCCCGGCTTGCGCCTGTTACGACAATGTTCATATCATTGGTTGAGGGATCAAAAGTAATAAAATGATGCAAAGGATGAATGAGACAGCCGTTAATTGATCAAATGAGGCATAAATTCTTTAGCAATTAAATATCCGGTTTGAGCATAACGAACATATATTTCGTATTTTTGAATTAAGTAATGCAATCCTGAAAAAATGCACATAGAAGAAATAGTACGGCTGGCGCTCAAGGAAGATATCGGTGATGGGGATCATACATCGTTGGCAACAATTCCGGAAGACGCAACAGGAGAAGCTGTCCTGACAGCTAAAGATCAGGGAATTATTGCCGGAATTGACGTTGCCCGGGAAGTATTCAGACAGGTTGACAGCACGATCCGCATGAACGTTTTAATGGATGATGGGAGTACGGTAAAAAAAGGCGATAAAATCTTCTATGTTTCGGGAAAAGCACGATCGCTGTTAACAGCCGAACGAACCGCCCTGAATTTCTTACAAAGAATGAGCGGTATTGCTACGTTTACACGGAAACTGGCGAATCAACTGGAAGGCTATCCGGCCCGGTTGCTGGATACCCGGAAAACAACAGCCTGTAACAGAACTGTGGAAAAAATGGCAGTGAGGCTGGGAGGCGGTCACAATCACCGGTTCGGATTGTTCGACATGATCATGATCAAGGATAACCATGTTGATTTTTCAGGAGGTATCGAAAAAGCCATCGAGGCTACACACAATTACCTGAAATCAAAAGGAAAAAACCTAAAAATCGAAATTGAAGTTCGGAACTTCGACGAACTGGACGAAGTGCTTCGTGTTGGTGGGGTGAACAGGATCATGCTGGATAATTTTACACCCGATGACCTGAAAAAAGCTGTGGATATCATTGGCGGAGCATATGAAACCGAAGCATCGGGAAATATAAGTATTGATAATATCAGGAAATACGCTGAAACCGGTGTTGATTTTATTTCGGTTGGCGCATTGACACATCAGATAAAAAGTCTTGACCTGAGTTTGAAAGCAATTTAACATTATTACAGTGAACTTAACGCGACAATTCAGGTATATAATCATCAGCATCGACAGGTGGCTGCACCGGAAACTTCGTTTTATTGTACTTCCCGGTTTTGAAGGCATGCCGCTTTATGATGTGCTGGTGTTTTTCTTCCGCGGATTATTCAAAGGAGTAATCACCTACAGGGCCGCTGCTATTGCATTTAACTTTTTTCTGGCACTCATTCCCTTTATTCTTCTGATCTTCACTTTGATCCCTTTCGTAACAACCATAAACTCCCAGAAAGACATGCTGGATATGCTGGATAAACTAATCCCTTCCAATATATACAATATGGCTGAGAGTACACTTACCGAAATCATCAGCAGGCCTTCTACAAAACTGCTATCGGTAGTATCCATGCTTGCTATTTACTTCTCGGTCAACGGAATAGATGCCATTCTGGAAGGGTTTAACCAGAGTTACCACCAATCTGAAATGTGGCCATGGTGGAAACAAAAAGTCCAGGCATTTCTTTTGGTCATCGGCTTGTCTATTCTTATTTTTATTTCAATGACACTATTGAACTTCGGAAAACATATCATCAATTACTTCTCGACTCAGGAAATTATCACTCATCAGCTGACTCTTTTCTCACTTACAATTTTACAATGGCTGATCATTCTTTTCAGCATACTGCTCAGCATCTCATTCCTTTATTATTTTGGCCAGGCAAAAGACCGCGAGATCAACAAGTACAGGTTTATATCTCCCGGCTCGCTGCTGGCAACCATTTTATTTATAGCAGGCGGGTTATTGCTTAAAATGTATTTTGAGAACTTTTCACGTTACAACCTGGTTTACGGTTCTATCGGTTCGCTGATCATCCTGATGATTTGGCTGTACTACAATGCCATCATTTTGCTGATCGGTTTTGAACTGAATGCCAGCATCCGGAAATCACGCTCGGAAGCCGTATTAAAATATAAAGTTGTTGACTAGAATATAAATAAGTAATCTCATGCGTATTTTGATGATTTTAGACCACGAATTCCCCCCTGATATCAGGGTGGAGAATGAAATTGAAGCGCTAACCAAAGCGGGTCATGAGATACATATAGCTTGTTACACGAGAGAAAACCGGTCGCCCAAAGAGATTTTAGAAAAACTTACAATTCACAGAAGGAAGATATCCGGATTTATTTATAAAACCAGTGTCGGGGCGCTTCGTGTCCCTATTTATTTCAATTTCTGGAGAACATTCTTAAAACATTTGTTTCAGACCGAGCAATTTGATGCCATCCACGTACACGACCTCCCGTTAGCCAAAGTTGGTTACGAATTTGCAAAAAAACACCATTGTAAATTAGTTCTTGATCTGCATGAAAACTGGCCTGCTTTGTTAAGGGTTGCCACACATACACAATCGTTACTCGGCAAGGCATTATCAAACAACCAGCAGTGGGAAAAATACGAATTAACATATTGTAACAAAGCTGACAACATCGTAGTTGTAGTAGAAGAAGCGAAAAACAGACTGGCTTCGAAAGGTATAGATCCAAAAAAAATAAATGTCGTTTCGAACACTTTAAATTTTAATCATTTTGAGTCACCTGAAACAAAACCAGACAAAAACTTTTTTACACTGCTGTATGCCGGTGGCATTAATAAGCACAGAGGATTACAATATGTTATTAAAGGATTGAAACTGTTGCAAAAAACTTCTAAACCTGTACGTTTATTCATTTTAGGCTCCGGTTCATATACAGATTCATTAAAAGAACTTGCCAAAACAGAAGGGGTGGAACAGATGATTGAGTTTACCGGGTGGAAAAGTTATAAAGAGATGCAACGTTATTTCGGCCGTGCCGATGTATGTCTTATTCCTCACGTAAAAAACGATCATACGGATTCGACCATTCCACATAAGCTTTTCCAATATATGTATGCAGGCAAACCAACCATTGCCTCCAATTGCATCCCGATACAGCGCATTATTGAAGAAACAAATTGCGGCCTGGTTTATACATATGATAAACCGGAAGATTTTGCTCGCAAAATTATAATGCTGGAGCATTCGCCGGAACTTTATAATAAGTTTAAAGTTAACGGGATTAAAGCTGTTGAAACACAATACAACTGGGACAGAGATAAACAAAGACTGATAAATATCTATGAAGGATAAAAAAGACAGCGCCCTATTTTACGAAGAGTTTGACTGGGAAGGATTCAAAGAAGAATCAATAAAAGGAAAGATCCGTAAAATTCTGGAGGTCATTCCGGAGGATGTTCATTCTATTATCGACATCGGGTGCGGCAATGGGCTGATCACTAATGTGCTTGGAAAAAATTATGATGTAACAGCAGTTGACAGAAGCGAAAAGGCTTTGTCCTTCGTTAAAACAAAAAAGATCAAAGCAAGTTCCGACAACATTCCTGTCGAAGATGCCTCGTTTGATATGGTTTTCTCCAGCGAACTGCTGGAACATCTTGAAGATGAAACTTTCGAGAAAACCATTAAAGAATTTAAACGGCTCACAAAAAAATACTTATTTATTACCGTACCCAATGATGAAAACCCTGATAAACTTTCCATTAAATGCCCGTCATGTCAGTTTATTTATAACAGCCCTAGTCATTTAAGGAGTTTCAAACCGCAAGATTTCAACGAGTTGTTTCCTGAGTATAAGATGATCTCTTCTTTTACTTTTGGTAAGAAGGTAAGGTACTATAATCGACAGTTATTACATCTTAAAAAAAGAGTTTCTCCAGCCCGCTCATGGATACCTTACTATTGGATGCCTGAAAACAAAAGAAAAACCATTTGCCCGAATTGTGAGCATGAATTCGAAAATCTATACAAGTTCAATATAATGGCAGCTTTTATTGACATGTTAAATGTTATCGTCTCCCCAAAAAAATCTTACTGGTTATTTGTTCTGCTTGAAAAAAAATAAAGTTCTAAATTTACCGTGATTTAAACAACACCGAATTGGGCATCATCCAAAAACAAAGTATCTCTGGAACCATCTACTCATATGTAGGTGTTGTTTTAGGATTTGTTACTGCCGGACTACTTTTCCCGAGAATCTTCTCTACAGAGCAAGTAGGTTTACTCCGTTTATTGGTATCCTATGCTGTACTGTTTTCGCAGTTTGCCAGTTTGGGAATTAACACGGCCACGGTTAAGCTTTTCCCATACTTTCGCGACAAAGAGAAGAAACATCATGGTTATCTGGGAATAGCCCTGCTGGTTATTCTGGCGGGACTGGTTATTTCCATTATCATATACCTCATGCTCCGGCCATACTTTGTTGCACATGGTCAGGAGAAGTCGGCACTTTTTGTCACCTATTTTTATTATGTCGTTCCGCTGATTATCTTCACACTGCTTTTTAATGTTTTCGACACCTATTACCGCGTACTATACAATGCCGTTAAGGGTATTGTATACAAAGAAATAGTTCAAAGAGTACTCATACTGGTTGTTATTATCGGTTATGCCTTGCACATGATCGATTTCAGATTAACTGTTATTTTATATGTTTTAGCTATCATAAGTCCGGCATTTTTCCTTTTTGTTTCGCTGATCAGAAGCGGGCAATTCTTTGTAAAACCCGATTTCTCGTTTGTTGACGAAAAGCTTAAAAAACAGTTTCTGGACGTTAGTTTCTTTGGAATGATCTCCACATTTTCAGGCGTGTTGGTACTGAACATTGATGTTATCATGGTAGATGGCATCCTTGGGTTAAGCGCTGCAGGTATTTATACGGTCACCTTCTTTTTCGGCACACTTATTTTGGTTCCGTTGCGTACCATGGGTAAAATCGGATCCGTAGTTATTTCCGATGCATGGAAAGCAAATGATACAGAAACAATACAAAATATTTATAAGAAAAGCAGCCTCAGCCTGAGTGTAATCGGGTTTTTACTGTTCATAGGCATCTGGGGTAATATTGATAATGTTTTTTTCATTATCAGCAATGATTACCTGTCGGGTAAATACGTAATCCTTTTTATCGGTCTGGCAGCACTGTTAGATATTGCCCTGGGCATAAACCCGCAAATAATCATTAACTCAAAGTATTACCGCTATATTTCTTATTTCCTGTTCATTTTTGCCGTTTTACTGATAATCACCAATCTTTTGCTGATTCCGGTGTACGGCATCGTCGGGGCTGCCATTGCATCGCTCATTTCAAAATTTATCTACAACCTGATAAAGTTCTTCTTTTTATATAAAAAGTTTGGATTTCAACCGTTTGACTACCGGTATCCGTTACTTATCCTGTTTTCGTTAATTGCCTATTTTGCTTCTTTGCTTCTTTCACCCTTTGACAATTATATCCTTGATATTGTTGTCCGTTCATTATTTATTTTCGTTATGTTTTCAGTACCTGTTTACCTTTTCAAGATATCCGAAGATATTAATGAACATGTGGATAAAATCATTAGAGCCCTTTTCAACCGAACAAAATCGCATTAATTTCGTATGATGATTTACTTATCAGATAATATCTGTAATAAGAGAATGACTTTATGAGAAGAAAGTTGAGAATATGTTTTATCGGGAGCGGAGCTATTTCCACTTCGATGGGGAACGTAATCAGCAAAAAAGGCGAATTTGAGGTAACACTCCTTTCGGTTGAGCCTGATGTGGCAAAGTCGGTTAATGAAGAACATGTTAACCCTAAATATTTTCCTAATGTTCCTCTGCATCCTTCCCTTACATGTACGCTCGACAGGGGCATTTTAAGAGATGCCGATATCATTTTCTTCGGCATTCCTTCCAATATCGTGGTGAGCTATGCCCGCGAAAACCATGAACTTTTCAATCCTGAAGCACTCATCGTTAACCTGGCCAAAGGTTTTGGTGCCGATCATAAAACCATTCCGCAAGGATTGGGCAAAGTACTTGACAACCTCATTCACAGCATGAAAGGGCCTTCTTTTGCGCGGGAGATTATCAACAACCTGCCGACGGGCTTCACCGTAGTGGCGAAACGTGATAAATATTTTAAAGTATTTGATGAGATTTTCAGAGGCACTTCCATATACCTTGATTATTCAACGGATGTTAACGGCGTTGAGCTGGCCAGTATCCTTAAAAACATTTACGCTATTATCATAGGCATTGTGGATGCCCATTTCGATTCACCCAACTTACGGTCGCTGGTCATCACAAAATCTATCAACGAAATGCGTTTTATTATGACCCGTTTTGGAGGGAAGGAAGAAACGATGTTCAAGTATTGCGGTTTCGGCGACTTTAGCCTGACTGCCCTAAACGACCTCAGCCGGAATCGTACGTTAGGCCTTTTAATTGGCAAAGGATTTTTTACTTCGGATATTTCTGAAAAAGTTGTTCTGGAAGGAAAAATAGCCGTAAATGTATTTGTTGAAGAGATTGCCAAAAAACGACAGATCAAAACCAAAAACCTGATGCTGAAAGAACTGTACAAAGTATTTAACCAACCAGATTATGACATGGCAAACTTTGTGAACAGGATTATCTCTCTCACTCCGTAATGCCTGATAGCACACTGGCTATCTTTTCGGTTAATATTCTTCGCTCATACTGCTGAACGTCACTGCATTTTACCGTAAGTTCTCCTTCTTTAAACTTTTTGTAAGATGCAGCAATATACTTTTTGAGGTTATTTTCATCTTTAAAATCAAACACCCGACCACAATTTGTTTTACGAGTAATTTGTGCCGCATCCCCATCCGGAGGACCGATACATAGCACAGGTGTTCCCGAAACAAGGTATTCAAAAAGCTTTCCTGTCAATATCAATTTAGCATTTGGAGTGTCGTTTATCAGAAGAAGAAGAAGTGATGCCTTTTTTTGCTCGATAATCACCTCGTTATGTGGCAAATAGTTAATCGTTGTCAAATATTTTTCCAGCCCGACTTCTTTAAGTGATTCAACAACATTAAAATCAATTTTACCAATATTTCTTATTTCGAGGTCTGCTGAGAATTGTTCATCTTCAGAAATCATTTCTCTTAAAACGTTCCAGAGGTTTTTGGGGTTTCGTGTCTTTGTAAGTGAGCCTATATGTGAAAGTGTGAATTTTTCATACTTCCCGGTTTTTATTCCTGCTTTAATATCCTCTTCATCATATCCGTTGGGTATGAAATGATATTCTCTATCCACTTTGTCTTTAAAATCAGTTATCATACCCGGGCTAATAACCGTAATTGCATTGGCATTTAACAATATTTTTTTCTCCAGTTTATGATGAATCCTATCGGCACGCTTTGTCAGCTTCAATTGGTCATAATAATCGATATTTGTCCATGGATCACGAAAATCAGCTAACCAGGCAATATTTAATTTCTTGTTCAGGTAATAACCGATCATGTGCATGCTGTGTGGTGGACCTGTAGTTACAATCACATCAATATCATTCTTTTGCAAATAAGATGACAAATAACTCACTGATGGTTTTATCCATGATTTCCTTGCATCAGGAATAAAAAAATTACCTCTTATCCATACTGAAAGATTTTCAAGAACACTGCTTTTCGACACTGATTCAGAAAGAAATGCTGTTTGAATTTTTTGGTCTTTTGATTTACCCGTTAGCTTCTTATAAAAGCGATAGGGTTCTTTGATCGGTTTTTTAATAACTTCGATATTCTTTGGAATATCATTAAAAAGCGTATAATCCTCAACAGGACCTTCCGGGTTTTCAGGTGTATATATAACCGGTTCCCAACCAAATTCACGAAAATATTTTACAAACTTCAGCCAGCGCTGCACGCCTGCCCCTCCG
>QMPO01000036.1 GCA_003648625.1 Bacteroidota bacterium | reverse complement strand
GCTATCAGGATCAGCAAAAAAACAATACTTGAAATCATGACCGGTATTTTTTAAGAATTTATTTACTGATATTTATCGGATCTTATTCGTAGCCGTAAAGGCTGTCAAATTCTGCTCTGTACTTTTCTTTAACGATTTTCCGCTTTAATTTCAGCGTTGGCGATAACTCACCGTTTTCGGTGCTCCATTCGTCAGGTGTAAGTGCGAACTTTTTAATTTGTTCGTGCCGTCCGAGCCCTTCATTCAATCTGTCAATCTCTTTCTGATAGCGTTCAAGTACTTTTTCTTTTTTAATCAGGTCCGTATTGTCCCTGAATTTTATTTTGTTCTTAAAGCACCAGCCGTGCAGGTATTCGAAAGAAGGGGAGATTATGGCAGCTGTATATTTTTCGCCTGCACCTACTACCATGAGTTGTTCGATAAATGAAGATTCTTTAAACTTATTCTCTACCATCTGCGGAGCCACATATTTACCCGTTGAAAGTTTGAAAATCTCTTTTTTCCGATCGGTGATCTTCAGAATATTGTGTTCGTGGATCTCGCCGATATCGCCTGTATGGAACCATCCTCCGTTGTCAATTACTTCGGCTGTGCGTTCGGGGTCTTTATAGTAACCCAGCATCAGGCTGGGACCGCGCATCAGTATCTCGCCGTCGTCGGCTATTTTCACTTCAATGTTGTTCACAATAGGGCCCACAGTGCCGAATTTCAGTAGGGGATATTTGGCATGGTTAACGGCTATCACGGGTGATGTTTCGGTCAGGCCGTACCCTTCCTGGATAGGAAGTCCGGCTGCTGTAAAAACCTTGGCCAGTCGTGGCTGCAATGGGGCTCCTCCCGAAACAATGATAAAAATGTTTCCTCCTAATGCTTCCCGCCACTTACTGAAAATTAATTTATTCGCAAGTTTCAGCTGAAATTCGTACCACCAGCCGTTGGCACGATTCAGTTCGTAACGCAGGCCGAGGTTTACAGCCCAGAAAAAGAGGCTTTTTTTAATTCCTGTTAACTCTTTTCCTTTGAGCAGGATTTTATCAAAAAGTTTCTCAACTACCCTGGGTACGGTGGCGAAGCCATGAGGATTCACTTCCCTCAGGTTTTCCCCGATAGTTTCAAAACTCTCAGCATAATATATCGATGCACCCATAAACTGCCAGTAATAATTCACCATGCGTTCGAACACGTGGCATAAAGGGAGGAAACTTAAAAAGCGATGTTTTTCATTGATCGGAAGAATATTCTGGCAGGCTTCCACATTCGAAACAAAGTTTCTGTGGCACAGCATAACCCCTTTAGGTGTTCCGGTCGTTCCTGATGTATAAATGATGGATATCAGTTCGTCCGGTTTGATATCCGCTTTCATGCGGGCAAACTCCTCTTTATATTTTTCCTCGTTCTTTTTTCCTTCTTCTATGATCTCGTTCCAGTTGGGAGCTCCCTCCACTTCATCAATCGCATACACCTGCTCAATATTGGGTACCGTATCGGCTAACGGTTTGATCTTTTCGTAATATTCCTGTGAAGAAACAATAACGATCCGGGCATCGGAGTGGGCAAGGATGTGTTTGTATTCGTCGTCTCCGATGGTAGGATAAACCGGCACATGTACTACGCCCACCTGGCTCATCCCCATGTCCATAAAATTCCACTCGGGCCTGTTGTTGGATACGGTAACGATTTTATCCTGTTTCTTAAACCCCATGGCCAGTAAGCCGTAACTGAAAAGGTCTCTGTAACGCACATAATCTTCGGTGCTGAATTTTTCCCATTGGCCATTTCTTTTAACGGCAAGAGCGTCTTCTTTTTGATATTTCTCATAAAGAGCATCAACAATGTCAAAGGTTCTGGTTATTTTTATCATAGCGCTGTATTTTAGCGGTTAAAATAAGAAATATTTCGTTACGATTGCTTTGGCTTAAACGTCCATGTAAAAGTAAACCTGGCAACTTCATCTCCCTCTTCATCGTAGCCAATGGCTGTTGCTTCAGCTGTTTGCCCCTCATTTGTTTCTATGCTTCTGGCGACAGCCGACGAAAAATTTATTCCATCGTTACATGTAAAAGTGATTCTTGTACGTGCTTTTTTTGTAAAACTGGCTTTCATTTCGAGTACGAGCATTGAAACAGGAACCGAAAAATCGCTGATGGCAGCCATAGCCAGAATACCGGTTGACAGCTCGGCAGCCATACTCAGTACAGCAAAATAAACCGAGCGAAAAGGGTTTTTGTTCAGGTATTTGTATGGAACTGTCACAGAAGCCTTTTCACGGTTGATTTCTGTTATTTTCAGTCCTGCAAAAAAGGCCATCGGAAGGTGCTTCAGGAAAAATATGCGCATCCGGAGATGATTTCCTGCCAGCTTTCTGATTTTATTTACTTTTTTCTTTTCTTTTTCCATCCTGTGAATGTCTGGTTTACCTTCCGATGGCGGGAACCAGATTAAAAGTTGTATTTATTGTCTTCAATCAATTTGTCGGCAATGCGTCTGCGGGCGGTTACAACATTTACCGACGCTACTTTGGTAAACCGTTTCATCCCCATAAGCATGCCTTGCCTCTCGTCACCCGAAGCGAATGAGTTCACGGCGTCAACACCTTCTTTATTGATTCTGAAAGCGGTATCATACATGAACACATCCACCATTTCTTTGTAGAGTTTCATTTTTTCTTCATCATACATGCTGTTCAGTTTTTCAACGCGCAGCAACATCGACTCGGCAGCATAAGTAAGGATAAGCATGTCAGCCACATTCATCAGCAGTTCCTGTTCGTTAGATATATCCTGCATGAATTTCTGGAGAGCTGCCCCGGCCACCATTAATATACTCTTCTTAAAATTGATGATGATTTTTTTCTTTGTTTCAAAGTAATCTACGCTGGGACTTCCGAAATCCGGAATCCCCAGAAGTTCTTTACCTACTTCCTTAGCAGGCGTGAGTAGGTCGAGCTCCCCTTTCATGCCGCGCTTGATCAGTTCGCCAACAATTACCATACGGTTAATTTCGTTGGTTCCTTCAAAAATTCTGTTGATCCGTGAGTCGCGGTAGGCTCTCTCCACAGGTGTTTCAGCGGAGTAGCCCATTCCTCCGTAAATCTGCACTCCTTCATCCACAACAAAGTCCAGTGTTTCCGAACCAAATACTTTGGCAATGGAAGCTTCAATAGCAAATTGCCTCATTCCTTCAAGGTTGGCTTTACCGGGGTCCATACCTTCATTAATATATGACTGTATAGCGTCTTCAATATTCTGGCTGGCTCGATAAGTCAGCGATTCGGCAGCAAAGTTTCGGATTACCATTTCGGCCAGTTTGTATTTTATGGCACCAAATGAAGATATTAGCTGACCGAACTGTTTCCTCTCGTTTGCGTAGTTAACAGAATTCGTAATGGTAGCTTTTCCAGCGCCTGTTGTAGCTCCGGCAAGTTTGATACGTCCAAGATTCAGAATGTTCAATGCAATCTTAAAACCACTGTTTCTGTCGCCCAGCAGATTTTCCACCGGAACTTTAACATCATCAAGATACACTTGTACAGTTGACGATCCTTTGATTCCCATTTTTTCCTCATCAGTACCGATGGTAACTCCGTCATAGGCTGTTTCAACAATAAATGCACTCAGGTTTTTATCGTCATCGATTTTAGCAAATACAATCAGCAAGTCGGCTACTCCACCGTTTGTGATCCATATTTTTACACCATTTAAAACATAGTGTTTGCCATCTTTACTCAGTGTAGCGCGAGCTTTTCCTGAGTTGGGATCCGATCCGGCATCAGCTTCTGTAAGGCAATATGCACCTATAAACTCGCCGGTTGCCAGCTTAGGCAGGTACTTTTGTTTTTGTTCGTCGGTACCGTAATATAATATAGGTAAGGTACCAATTCCTGTATGAGCTGAAAATGCCACAGCAAAACTATACCCTTTCCCCATTTCTTCAACGGTGAGCATGGAGGTTACAAAATTCTGACCAAACCCTCCGTACTCTTCCGGAAGGGCAATGCCAAGCAGCCCGAGTTCACCGGCATCTTTAAACAGTTTGGTAAGTAGTTCGCGGTCATGCCTTTCCAGCTGATCCACCTGCGGAAGTACCTGTGTTTCGTTAAATTCCTTAAAACTCTGAGCGATCAACAGCTGTTCCTCATTGAATTCTTCCGGGATAAATATATCTTCGGCCTGGGTTTCACGGATCAGGAATTCTCCGCCTTTTATTGCTTTTTTTTCTGACATGATTATATTTTTTTATGATTAATTCTTATAACATTTCAAATATACCGGCAGCTCCTTGTCCGGTACCGATACACATGGTAACCATACCGTATTTATTCTTCCGTCTTTTCATTTCGCTCAGCAACTGTACCGTAAGCTTGGCTCCCGTTGCTCCCAGTGGGTGACCTAGTGCGATGGCGCCGCCATTTACATTAACTATATCCGGATTAAGCTTCAGCTCATTGATAACAGCAATCGACTGGGAAGCAAAGGCCTCGTTCAGTTCTATCAGTTCAATATCTTCGAGTTTCATGCCTGAGTGTTTCAGTACTTTAGGGATTGCTTCAACAGGTCCGATCCCCATTTTGTAAGGTTCCACACCGGCTACCTGGTAATCTACCAGGCGGGCAACAGGTGTCAGATTGTATTTTTTGAGTGCTTTCTCAGATACTACCAATACAAAACCGGCACCGTCCGACATCTGCGATGAGTTACCCGCAGTAGAACGCCCGTCAGCTGCAAAAGCCGGTCTTAATTTGGCCAGGCCTTCAACCGTAGTGCCTCTGCGTGGTCCTTCGTCAGTATCAAACACAGATTCGCGTGACTGCAACTTTTTACCGTCAAAATAATTTTCTTTTACCATGACAGGAACAATCTCCTCCTTAAACAATCCTTTGTCGATGGCTGCAATAGCTTTGTCAACTGATTTGACGGCGAACTCATCCTGTTGCTCTCTGCTGATGTCGTATTCTTTGGCTACTAATTCGGAAGTCAGTCCCATATTCAGAAACCATTTAGGGTGTTCTTTTGCCGCATCCGGATTGGGTACCATCCGCCATCCGCCCATAGCGATCATCGACATGGTTTCGGCACCTCCTGCTACAATAACATCAGCAATTCCTGCGGTGATTTTTGCCGAAGCAATAGCAATGGTTTCCAGTCCCGAAGCACAGTATCTGTTAACAGTCGATCCGGGAACTTCAATGGTGTCGAGTGCCATCAATGACAGCAAGCGGCCCATATTAAATCCTGTTTCTGCTTCAGGAAAAGCATTTCCTACGACAATATCATCAATATGAGTATGGTCGATCTGTGGAAACTGATTCATTAAATGTCTGATAACGGTGACAGCAATATCGTCGGGGCGGGTAAACCGCAATGCCCCCCTGGGTGCTTTTCCAATGGCCGACCGGTATCCTGCTACTATATATGCATTCATAATATTATTTTTTTCAGATTTTCAAATGATTAGTTACGTAGTATTTTTCCTTTTGTGATCAGGCTTTGAATGCGTTCCAGTGATTTACGTGTGGAACACAATTCCATAAATGCCTTACGTTCGAGGTCGAGCAGGTATTGTTCCGTTACCTCGGTAAGAGCCTGGGAGATCTCACCACCAGCCATGACCATACCTAGCTTCTCGGCGATTAGTTTGTCGTGCTCCGACATGTAGTTGGCCGTTGTAAATCCGTCGGCTCCCACATACACCATGCCCAATGCTTCTTTGCCCAAAACCTTTATATCGTTTCTCGGAGCCGGCTGGGTATATCCTTTCTCGGCGAGTTGCAGAGCCACTTTTTTGGCATAAGCTAACTGATGTGCCCTGCTGACGATCACCTCGTCGGTGCCGGGACGCAGATAGCCAAGGTCAAAAGCTTCGTAAGCTGAAGTGGACACTTTGGCTTGCCCGATACTGAGATACCGGTTGAGGAATCTGTTTGTGCGGATGTCACCATCCTGTAATTCGTCAGAGAGGCGAAGGGCGAACTCTTTTGTTCCGCCACCGCCCGGGATCAGTCCTACGCCAAATTCAACAAGACCCATATAAGTCTCGGCATGGGCAACCACTTTATCGGAGTGCATGCATAACTCGCATCCGCCTCCAAGTGCCATACCGTGAGGAGCTGCAACTACCGGAACTGATGAATAACGCATGCGCATCGTTGTTTTTTGGAACCATTGCACGGCCATGTCCAGTTCTTCCCACTCCTGTTCAATGGCCAGCATATAGATCATGCCTACATTGGCACCAGCTGAAAAATGATCTCCTTCATTAGATATGACAAGTCCTTTATACTTCTCTTCGGCAAGGTCGATAGCGTAATTAAGTCCTTCCAGAACCCCTTGTCCGATCGTGTTCATCTTTGTATGAAATTCAACGTTCAGAATACCATCATCAAGGTCAAAAACTGTGACGTCTTCATTTTCCCAAACAACATTGGTATTACGCAGAACTTCCAGTGACAGGCGCTCTTCCTGACCCGGGATTTCTTTGTATGCTTTGGATGCCAGATCGTAGTAATATTTTTTTCCGTTTTCTATTTTATAGAAAGAGGTGATACCAGCCTCCAGCATATCATATACCCATTGTGCAGGTTTTTTACCCGCTTCTTCCATGGCTTTTACCGTGTCAGGAACACCTACAGCATCCCATGTCTGGAAAGGTCCAAGTTTCCATCCGAACCCTGCGTTCAATGCATCATCCACTTTGTAAATTTCTTCGGTGATTTCAGGTATGCGGTTGGAGGTGAACTGGAATAAACTATAAAATGACGACCGATAAAACTCACCCACTTTTGTAGTGTCAGAAAAAAGAATGGGCATACGGCTGGCCACATCATCAATGGCTTTTGTTTTTTCAAAAACGGCAAACCTGGGTTTTGGGTCAACCGTATATTCCAGAGTTTTGAAATCGATTGTCGGGAATATCTTCTTTCCGTCTTTGACATCTTTTTTATAAAAACCCTGTTTTGTTTTTGAACCCAGCCAACCTTTTTCAAGCATCTTTTGTAAATAATCAGGAATGCCAAACAATTCGTTGGCCTCATCGCTGGTTGATTCTTTCAAATGGTTAGCTACATGCACTAATGTGTCGAGTCCTACTATATCTGCTGTTCTGAATGTTGCCGATTTTGCTCTTCCGATAACCGGGCCCGTTAATTTGTCAATTTCTGTAATCGTCAGATCAAGGTTGTGCACATTATTAAATAACTCCATGATAGAAAAAGTACCGATACGGTTGGCAATAAATGCAGGTGTGTCTTTAGCCAGTACCGGGGTTTTTCCCAGAAACCGTGACGCATAATCCTGAAGGAATTCAATGACTTCGGGAGAGGTCTTACTTGTGGGGATAATTTCAAATAATTGCAAATACCGCGGTGGATTAAAGAAATGAGTACCGCAGAAATGTTTGCTAAAGTCTTCACTTCTTCCTTCGATCATTTGTTCCACTGAGATACCGGACGTATTTGTCGTGATCAGGCTTCCCGGTTTGCGGTGTTTTTCCACCTTCTCGAAAACCGATTGTTTGATATCGAGCCGTTCCACAACGACTTCGATCACCCAGTCGCAATCTGATATTTTATGCAGGTCATCATCAAAATTTCCTGTCGTGATCCGTTTGCTGAATGCCTGCCTGTAGATAGGGGAGGGTTTGGATTTCAACGCCGCTTTTAACGAATTGTTCACGATTCTGTTCCTTACTACTTTGTCTTCCAGAGTAAGGCCTTTTGCTTTCTCTTTTTCGTCTAATTCGCGCGGCACGATGTCGATCAGCAGTACTTCTGCTCCGATGTTGGCGAAATGACAGGCAATGCCTGATCCCATCACTCCGGATCCCAGTACGGCAACTTTTTTAATTCTTCGTGTCATAGTTATAGTTTTGCAAAAAGAAATGATTAATTATTTTTTATTGTCCATTATTCTGATATTCATCAACGACCTCTTTCACCTGTTCTTTGATCGCATTGTTCACTTTGATAAAACCTTCCATATTTTCCGCACTTATCTTTTGAAGAAGGTTTTTATTGAAGTTTACCACAACTTCTTTTACTTTTTCCCGGAGTTCAAAACCTTTGTCAGTTAAAAAAATGCGTACAATCCGTTTGTCGGTATTGTCGTGCTGCCTGTAAATCAAACCGTCAGTTTCCATATTTTTAAGCAAACGACTCAGACTCGAAAAAGTCATGCCCATGATAGGGGCGATTTTAGTAGCCGGGATCCCTTCTTTACCGATATTGATCAATGCATATCCAATACCTTGCGTGATGCCGTTTTGTGCTGCCAGCTGATTGTACATTCGCCTCATGGCAAACAAAGTTGACCTGAGATGAAAATCGACCGTTTCTTCAATATTCATAGTAAATAATTTGAAAAGCTATGCATGCACAGCAAATATACAAAAAAGATACTATGCATGTCAAGTGTTTTCTTAAATTTCTCTGCAAACGGACGTATGTATATATTCTAGTCGGAGGAAGAAGACAAAGCTGACAGGTTTCTGTCGGGTGAATGAGGCCAATGTATTAAATGAGAAAAAGTAAAGAAGAAATAAGTATAATTTAGTCGATGAATTTACCCTGGTCCACATCCCGGATAAACTGAATCAAGCCCTTAAAATAAACTTCCTGATCATCGTAAATGGAAAGATGGCTCCCGTTGGGGCAATGTGTATATCTGCCATGCTGAACCTGGTCTGCCATCCATTTCATATGTTCGGGGTCCATGGTGTCATAAGTGCCTCCCATGGTTAAAGTGGGTACGGCGATCTTTGGCAGATCCTTCTTTCTGTCCCAGTTTTTCAGTCGGGAATTTCCCACAGATCCAAATTCGCTGGGCCCCTGCATGCTTATATAAAAAGCTTCGTTCGTTTGGCTGAAATCACGAACAACAGGTTCGGGCCAGTCTTCCAGCGGCATTCTTAAAACATGTTCGGGGTAATAGTTTTCGGTAATAAGTTCAATATACCTTGGGTTCTTGAAGTCACCTGCGGCTTCCAGGGTTTTGATTTCTTTTAAAACCGCCGGATCAAGTTGAGGCCCCAGTACTTCATTTGCATAGATATTGTAATCGGGGATAGAGGACATCATATTGGAAATAATGAGTGCTTTTAAATTGTCCTGGTATTTCAAAGCATATTCGATAGCCAGTATACCACCCCACGATTGCCCGTATAGGTAGAAATTATCCCGGTTAAGGCCTAACGCTTTACGCACTTGTTCCACCTCTTCAACAAAATGTTCAACATGCCACAAACTGGTATCATTAGGATGATCACTAAAACCTGATTCAAGCTGGTCATAATAATAGTATTCAATGCCTTCTCCCGGAAAGAACGAATCAAAACCCTCCAGATACTGGTGGGAAGCACCCGGCCCGCCATGAAGGATCAGTACTTTTATTCTCGGATTATTGCCCGTTCTTTTTGTCCATACGTTAAATACTCCTGCTGTAGTTTGGATCGGGATCATTTTTACGCCACCCGTGAGTACATCATCGCGTCCCGTTTGATCAAAATATTCTGCGACCGTGATCTCATCTGTGATCGTCACAGAGCTGTTTTCAGAGGTATGATCCCCACAGGAGATTAAAAAAATGATGGCTGTTAAAATAAGGAAGTTAATTTTTCGCATGTTGAATTATATAAGATAAGTTAATTCAAATGTACATGAATTTTTTTCATCAGCCTTTTATGCTTCCGATCGCAAGTTTTTACTAGCCGTAAAATGTTCCGGCAGGTAAAATAGAAACCTTTGAAATTCCTTATATTTGCATTCTTCCAAAAAGAGTGACCTATGCAAATGCCAACCGTTTATAAACCGAAAAATCATATACGTATAGTTACCGCCGCTTCTTTGTTTGACGGGCACGATGCTGCTATCAACGTGATGCGGCGGATCATCCAGTCGAGTGGTGCCGAGGTGATCCACCTGGGGCACAACCGATCGGTACACGAGATCGTAAATGCCGCCATTCAGGAAGATGTCCAGGCTATAGCAATTACTTCTTATCAGGGTGGACACATGGAATTTTTCAGGTATATGTATGACATGCTGAAGGAAAACGGATGCGAACACATCAAAATATTCGGTGGCGGCGGCGGAGTGATCCTGCCCGACGAAATGGAAGAACTGCATAACTATGGCATTACAAGGATCTACTCTCCCGATGACGGAATGTCGATGGGTTTGCAGGGGATGATCAACGATCTGCTGGAAAAATCTGATTTTCCGACGGGGAAAGACATATCGGTGAAGATTGACGATATTTTAAACAAAGATAAGGTGGCTATCGCACGGCTGATATCAGCAGCGGAGAATTACCCTGACGGTGTGAAAGAACTGCTTGATAAACTGACGGCTATTGGCAAAAAAAAGAAATCACCCGTGCTGGGAATTACCGGAACCGGTGGCGCGGGAAAATCGTCGTTGGTAGATGAAATCGTACGTCGCTTTTTAAATGATTTTCCGGATAAGACCATTGCCATTATTTCGGTGGACCCTTCCAAAAGAAAATCGGGAGGAGCCTTGCTGGGTGACAGAATACGTATGAATGCTATTGACAACCCGCAGGTGTACATGCGGTCGTTGGCTACACGCCAGTCGAACCTCTCCATTTCCAGGTATGTGAAAGATGCCGAAATGATTGCTCATGCAGCAGGCTTCGATCTGGTCATTCTCGAAACTTCGGGCATAGGCCAGTCTGATACAGCCATTGTGGATCACAGCGATGTTTCGATGTATGTGATGACCCCCGATTATGGTGCGGCCACTCAATTGGAAAAAATTGACATGCTTGATTTCGCCGATATTGTTGCGGTTAATAAGTTTGATAAAAGAGGAGCGCTGGATGCGTTAAGAGACGTACGGAAACAATACCAGAGAAATAACGGACTGTTCGATAAAGACCCTGATGATATGCCGGTTTATGGAACGGTTGCCTCACAGTTTAACGATCCGGGAGTGAACGAATTTTACGAACGTCTTCTGGAAATTCTCAACGAAAAAACGGGTGCCGGTTTTGTACCTGGCAAAACATTGTCTGTTCAAACACCGGAAAAAATATACATCATTCCCCCGCAAAGGGTACGTTACTTGTCGGAGATTTCCGAAACCGTAAGAGGATACAATAAATGGGCGGAAGAGCAGAGCAAAGTGGCCGGGAGGTTGTATAACATCAGCCGGACGATGGAAGAACTGAAAGCCGGTGGCAAAGAAAAAGAAACCGTAGCTCTGAAAGAATTGTACGATGAGATCGTCAGGGAGCTGGATCCCAACAATCTGCATTTGCTTAAAGCCTGGGATGAGAAGAAAAAAAGATATGCTGCCGATAAGTTCACATTTAAGGTGAGGGGCAGGGAATTTACCGTGGATACCTATGCTGAAACTTTAGCGCACCTGAAAATTCCTAAAGTTAGTCTGCCTAAATACGAAAGCTGGGGTGAAATATTGAAATGGCTGCTGAAAGAGAATGTTCCTGGCGAGTTTCCGTTTGCCGCAGGGGTTTTTCCGTTTAAGCGTGAGGGCGAAGACCCCACCCGGATGTTTGCCGGCGAGGGTGGCCCCGAGCGTACGAACCGGAGGTTCCACTATGTGTCGCTGGGGATGCCGGCCAAAAGGCTCTCCACAGCCTTTGATTCGGTTACTCTTTACGGTCAGGATCCCGACAGAAGACCAGATATTTACGGAAAGATAGGTAACTCGGGTGTATCCATTTCCTGCCTCGATGATGCCAAAAAACTGTATTCAGGCTTTCACCTTGCCGATCCGAAAACTTCTGTTTCGATGACCATTAACGGGCCGGCACCTACTATGGTGGGCTATTTCATGAATGCTGCGGTTGATCAGCAGTGCGAACTGTACATCAAAGAGCACGGCTTGGAAAAAGAGGTAGAAAAAAAGATTGAAGAAATTTATCGTAAAAAAGGTACCGAGCGACCTCGATACCAGGGTAAATTACCAAAAGGAAATGACGGACTCGGATTGATGCTGCTGGGTGTGACCGGCGATATGGTTTTGCCAAAAGATGTATATGAAAAGATCAAAATCGATACGCTGACAAAGGTGCGGGGAACGGTGCAGGCCGATATTCTGAAAGAAGATCAGGCGCAAAATACCTGTATCTTCTCCACCGACTTTTCACTGAAACTGATGGGGGATATTCAGGAGTATTTCATCAAGCATAAAGTGCGTAATTTTTACAGTGTTTCCATCTCGGGTTATCATATTGCCGAAGCGGGGGCCAATCCGATTAGCCAGGTAGCGTTTACATTATCCAATGGATTTACCTATGTAGAATATTACAGATCGCGCGGAATGGATGTCAACAGTTACGCCCCTAACCTTTCGTTCTTCTTCTCCAATGGCGAAGACGCCGAGTATGCGGTGATCGGCCGTGTGGCACGGTTAATATGGGCTAAGGCGATGAAACTGAAGTATGGTGGTGATGAACGATCACAAAAGCTGAAATACCACATCCAGACTTCCGGTCGTTCGCTGCACGCGCAGGAAATCGACTTTAATGATATTCGTACCACACTACAGGCGCTTTATGCCATTTACGATAATTGCAACTCGCTGCATACCAATGCCTATGACGAGGCCATCACAACACCTACTGAGGAATCGGTGCGGCGGGCTATCGCTATTCAGATGATCATCAACCACGAGTTGGGGATGGCAAAAAATCAGAACCCGTTGCAGGGTTCGTTTATCATTGAAGAACTGACGGATTTGGTGGAAGAGGCCATTTTGATGGAATTTGACAGGATTACCGAGCGGGGTGGTGTGTTAGGAGCCATGGAAACTATGTACCAGCGTAGTAAAATACAGGAAGAGTCGTTGTATTACGAAATGCTGAAACATTCAGGCAAACTGCCGATTATCGGGGTGAATACATTCCTTAGCAGCAAGGGCTCAAAAACGGTCATTCCCGGAGAGATCATTCGGGCGACTGAGCAGGAAAAAGAATACCAGATACACATGCTGGAGCAGTTACATGCTACATGGAAAGAAGAAGTTGCCGTCCATCTTGAGGGTCTGCGAAAAGCAGCTGTGGCTAATGAAAATATTTTTGAAGAGTTAATGGAGACCTCAAAATTTGCATCTATCGGCCAGATTACAGAGGCATTGTTCAACGTCGGTGGTCAGTACAGAAGAAATATGTAATTGTTTGAAAGAGGTGCTTTCAAAAAAAACAAATTCAGATTTTATACTGTTAAGATAAAAGGTATTTCGTAAATTCGGGCAGAAAATAACAACACTATGTCTTCAGATCATATCCTTATCATTTATCCGGAAGTACACAACACGAAAATTGCTGTTTACCGGAATGTAGAACCGCTGTTTTTAAAGACAATCAGCCATACGAAAGAAGAACTGGCGCAATTCGAAGAAGTTGCTGATCAAAAGGATTTCCGCATAAAATTTATCAAAGAGGAGCTGGAAAATAACAATTATCCGTTGGAAAGCATTGAAATTTTTATGGGACGGAGCGGATTAGTCAAACCGGTTTCACAGGGGGTTTACAGAATTAACGACACGATGGTCAGTGACCTTGTAGATGGCATAGTAGGAAAACATGCAACAAACCTGGGGGCGCTTATTGCCTACGAGTTTGCACAAAAAACGGGTAAAGAAGCATATATTGCCAATCCGGTAGTCGTTGATGAATTATCAGATGTAGCCCGCATTACCGGTCATCCGTTATTCGAACG
>QMPO01000035.1 GCA_003648625.1 Bacteroidota bacterium | reverse complement strand
CTGCCGAAGATGGCAGTAAAGTGCAGGTGGTGGTAGATCCGAAATCAGATCGCCTGCAGTTGCTTGAACCATTCCCGGCATGGGACGGAAAAGATTACAGCGGATTGAAGCTGCTGATCAAAGCGAAAGGCAAATGTACAACGGACCATATATCGATGGCCGGACCGTGGCTTAAATACCGCGGACATCTGGAAAATATTTCACAGAACCTTCTGATAGGCGCTATTAACTATTTTAATGATAAGTCAAATGCTGTGAAAAACCAACTGACAGGAGCATACGTTCCTGTTCCGGAAGCGGCCAAAGCATACAGGGATGCCGGTATGGGTTCCCTCATCGTAGGTGATGAAAATTATGGCGAAGGCTCCTCGCGGGAGCATGCAGCCATGGAACCGAGATTTTTAGGAGTTAAAGCGGTGCTGGTAAGATCGTTTGCACGCATCCACGAAACCAACCTGAAGAAACAAGGCCTGCTGGCATTGACCTTTGCCGATAAAGCTGATTATGATAAAATTCAGGAAGACGATACATTTGACGTGCTCGGGTTGAGTGAATTTGCCCCGGGTAAGCAAATCAAGGTTGTAGTGCATCACAGCGATGGAACAACGGATGAAATAAGGACGAATCATAGCTACAACGCGAACCAGATAGAATGGTTCAGGGCAGGAAGTGCACTGAATCTGATAAAGAGGCAAAATAACTAAGTTTCAATTTACTTTTGCTTAAAACAAACAGATTCATAATAAATCTTTTTATCCTTCGTTATTTGGATAATCAATAAGACTTTTGTGAAAAAAATATATACCCTTTTCGTTTTTTTAATCTTTGTTTTTTCCACGGCATTCGGGCAGATTGGAGGCAGGTACAGTTATTCGTTTCTCGAAATGCCTGTTTCGGCACGCGTTGCCGGACTTGGGGGGAATCTGGCAGCCATAGCCGACAATGATATCAACTTAGGGTACAACAATCCTTCGTTAATTCATACAGGATACGACAACAGTATTGCGCTTAATTACGTCGATTATTTCACCGATATCAATTACGGGAGTGTGCATTATGCCAATTCGTTTGAGAAAGTGGGAAGTTTTATGGCTACGCTTCAGTTTATGGATTACGGGAAATTTACCTATGCCGATGAAGCGGGAAATACCAGTGGAACATTTGGCGCACAGGATTATGCGCTTACGATAGGGTGGGGGCGAAAGTTAAGCGATCGTTTTTCAATTGGTGCCAACCTGAAACTGATCTATTCGTATTACGAATCCTATAATTCATTTGGACTGGCTGTGGATGTAGCCGGTACTTACCGTAGTAAAACAGACTGGACTATGTCGTTGGTGGCCAGTAATATCGGAACGCAGCTTTCGACATATATTCCCGGGCAAAGAAGTCCGTTGCCGTTTAATCTGCAGTATGTGGTGACAAAAAGATTGAAACATGTGCCGTTTCTGTTCTCGCTGACGTACGACCATATCGAAAAATGGGATATGACCTATAAAGACCCGCTGAATCCCTCAGGCGGAACAGACCCGATTACAGGAGAGCCGCAGTATAAAACAGGTGCGGCCAATTTCGGCGACCAGTTACTGAGGCACTTCATAGTGGGTGCGGAGATCTATCTGGGCAAAAATATTGTGCTGAGAGGTGGTTATAACTACCGCCGCAGGCAAGAACTCAAACTGAACGAAAAACCGGGTATGGTGGGCTTCAGCTGGGGATTTGGCATCAGGGTGTATAAATTCAGGATCAATTATTCGAGGTCGACCTATCACCTGGTGGGATCACCTAATTACATCTCACTTATTTTTGATTTCAGCTCATTCACGAAGAATAACAAAGTTCAATAGCTGATTCTTACTGCTCTTTCTTCTGCGATGCTTATTTTATTACTCCAGATAAAATCACTTATCCCATTTGCCATTTAATCATTCCAGAATTCTAACATAAGATTACTCTATAAATTCGTATTTTCGCATCTAAATTCCTACGGATGTATCTGCAGAAATTAAACCTGATAAATTTTAAAAATTACGGCGAAGCAAAGCTGGATTTCAGCGATAAGATTAACTGCTTTGTTGGTAATAACGGTGCAGGTAAAACCAATATCCTCGATGCCATTTATTACCTGTCGTTCTGCAAAAGCTATTTCAACCAGGTTGATGCGCAAAACATCCGCCACGAAGCCGACTTTTTCGCCATTCACGGTACATTCAGCAACAAGGAAAGCACCGACAACCTGTACAGCTGCATCCAGAAACGAAATAAAAAGAAGATTTTTAGGGAAAATAAAAAGGAGTACGATCGCCTGGCTGATCATATCGGTAAGGTTCCGTTGGTGATGATTTCACCTTACGACAGGGATTTGATCAATGAAGGCAGCGAAGGCAGGAGAAAATATATCGACGGTGTTATTTCGCAGTTCGACAGGTTGTATCTCAGCGATCTGATAAGTTACAACAAGGTGTTGCTACAGCGGAATACTTTGTTAAAACAGTTTGCCGAGAAATATTACTTCGATAAGGCTTCACTACAGATATGGGATGAGAAACTGGCGGAGCTGGGTTCGGTATTGTACCGGAAAAGAAAAGCCTTCCTGGAAGAGTTCAATCCTTTGTTCAACGATTATTATCACTATTTATCGGGCGGCAAAGAAACGGTAAAGATTGATTACGAGGCGCAAATGCACAGGGAAGACCTGACCGGCCTGCTGCAAAGTTCGGTAGAAAAGGACAGGGCTGTACGCTATACTACCTGTGGGATACATAAAGATGACCTGGTTTTTACAATTGACGGTTATCCGGTAAAAAAATACGGCTCGCAAGGACAGCAGAAATCGTTTGTGATTGCCGTTAAACTCGCCCAGTTTGAGTACACCAGACGCATCAAAAGATTTAAACCCATTTTACTGTTCGATGACATATTTGATAAGCTGGATGATACACGTGTTGAGTCCATTATCAACCTGGTGAGTGAGAATAATTTCGGGCAGATTTTTATAACGGATACGCAAAAACAGCGTATTGAAAAAATATTCAGAAAAGTAAAAATTGACCACAACATATTTGCGGTTGATGAGGGAAATGTAGAACGGACAGATGATTAAAAGAGACAACGATTATACCTTAAAAGAAGTAATTGAGCAATTGCTCAAAGCTTATCAGTGGGACGACCGTCTGGATGAGGTAAGGATAAAGGATTCGTGGGAAAAGGTGGTGGGTGGTATCATCGGAAAGCACACGACCGGCATGGTAATCAAAAAAAGGATACTGTACGTAAACCTCGATTCATCGGCCCTGCGTAATGAGCTGATGATGTCGCGTTCTAAAATTGTAAAAATGCTTAACGACGAAGTGGGGAAAAAAGTGATTGAGGATATTGTGTTCAGGTAGTTGCCTTTCCTAAGTGTTTAATAACTACTGCATGGCTTATTTGACCCTGAATTCCAGTAGTTTACTATCTTCGATAAATGCTTCAAAGTGGTCATCAATTTTAGTCGGGCCGACCCCTTTGGGTGTTCCTGTAAAAATATAATCGCCTTCGCGTAGCGTGATGAACTTTGAAACATACGAGATGATCTGTTCAAATGAGAAGATCATATCTTTAGAATTTCCTGCCTGCCTTAATTCGCCATTGATTTTTAACGAGAAATTGATATCGCTCAGATTATCGAATTCACTGACGGGCAGAAATTGTCCGATAGGTGCCGACTGGTCGAACGCTTTGGCGATTTCCCAGGGCAGCCCCTTTTTCTTGCATTCGGCCTGCAGATCCCGTGCGGTGAAATCAATACCGATGCCTATCTGGTCAAAATAATTGCGGGCGAATTTTTCACCGATATGCCGGCCGTTTTTGCAAATGCGTAATACCAGTTCCGCTTCGTAATGCACATCTTCTGAGAAAGAAGGATAAAAAAACGGGTTATGCTTTTGCAGCAATGCGGTATCCGGTTTCATAAAGAAAACAGGTTTAGAAGGAACCGGGTTGTTTAACTCCTTCGCATGTTCCCTGTAGTTCCTTCCGATACAAATTATCTTCATAACTTTTGAGTTTCGGTTCTTAAGTACCATCCAATTAACCAGCAACCAGTAACCAGATCACTTTTTATTCAACCCCATCCTCAGCTTGATGGTCGTGATAAGCTTTTTTGTATACAGCGGAAAATCGGCATTCATCATCCAGTTGTAATATGAAGGTTCTTTCGCAAAGATCTCTTCCACGGTTTTGCCTTTATGCTTACCAAAGTTAATCACTTCCATACCCTCGTCATTTATGATGATCTGTCCCATCAGATCGGCATTGCGGTGATGACTTGAGAATTTATGTAGTTCCTCCATGTCATTTACCACTGGTTTGGATGTGTTGCCTTTGAAATCCGTGTATTCTGTGTCTTTGTATCTGTCCAGTTGTGCTTTTAGAATTTCGTAGGTAGCTTTGGCATCGGCAGCAGCCGAATGAGCGTCTTTCAGGTCTTTATCAAGGTAGAAACGGTAAGCTGCTTTCAACGTCCGCTGTTCCATCTTCATAAAAATGTTCTGTACGTCAATGAGTTTCCTCGTTCTGACGTCAAAATCCACTTCAGCACGCAGAAACTCTTCCACCAGCAACGGGATGTCAAATTTGATGGAATTAAAACCGGCCAGGTCACAATTTTCTAAAAAGTCGCGAATGTCTTTAGCCACCCTTTTAAAAGTCGGATAATTGGCTACATCTTCGTTGGTATAACCGTGTATGCTGCTGGCTTCCTCCGATATCGGATAATCAGGGTTCAGCAGCCACGTTTTCACCTCTTCGGTTCCGTTGGGGTTTATCTTGTAAATACTGATCTCAACAATTCTGTCTTTGGCTACATTCAGTCCGGTCGTTTCCAGATCAAAGAAGGCAATGGGGCGTTTTAGTGCTAATTCCATGGGTTGTTTTATTAAACTGCGAAACTATTAAATTATCGGTAAAAAGGGATAGATTATTTGTGATTCTTCCGGAAACCATTAACCGATATTCAATGTTATCAACAAAAGACAATTTTTTTAAACAAATCTTCCTCAGAAAACGCAGCGAGTAATTAAATTTATATTTTTGTTACTATTAACAATTAATCAATTAATTGCTGTAAGAATGGAAGAGAAGGAAAAACAGGAAAGAAGAGAGGACATATTTTCGCAGGCTATCAGAGCAGGAAAACGTACTTATTTTTTTGATGTTAAAGCAACCCGAACAGACCAGTATTACTTGACGATCACAGAAAGTAAGCGGAGGTTTGACCCTGAACAGGGAAAGTTTTATTATGAAAAACATAAGATTTTCCTTTATCAGGAGGATTTTGAAAAGTTCTCAAACGGTTTTGAAACGGCTATCAGGTTTATACAAACCGGAGAAAGACCTGCTGAAGATGAACCGGCCAAAAAAGAGGAAGAAACAAAGGCTGAAGAACCGGTTTCTACCGATGTGACTTTTGAAGATTTAGGTAAGGAAGAAGAGAAAGAACCTGAAAAAGATTAAACTTGTGTCGGCGGTTACCGCTGAAAAAGTTTTAAGTGTTTTATTCAAATTGGGCTTTTGCTGTAGTTTATCTATTTGTTAAAGAGCCCTTTTCGTGTGTTAATAACTTAAAGGTTATTCAACCAGCCGTGGAAACCGAATAAGCTAATTTTGTAAAGCAACGAAGAAAGTTCTGAACAGACAATTATGGGAAAAACAATAGCCATAACGAACCAAAAAGGAGGAGTAGGGAAAACTACAACCTCGATAAATCTTGCAGCCAGCCTTGCCATTCTGGAATACAAGACACTGATCGTTGATGCCGATCCTCAGGCGAATGCAACCTCGGGCATTGGCTTCGATCCGAAAAATATTACAACCAGTATTTATGAATGCATCATTGATAATGTAGAGCCGTCCAATGTCATTTTGCATACCGAAACCCCAAATCTGGACCTCTTACCGGCTCACATTGATCTGGTGGGTGCCGAAATAGAGATTATCAACCTGCCCAACCGCGAAAAGAAAATGCGGATGGCCCTCGACAAGATAAAAGACAAGTACGATTTTGTTATTATCGACTGTTCACCATCTCTGGGGTTGATAACTGTAAATGCCTTAACGGCTTCCGATTCGGTGATCATTCCCGTGCAATGTGAGTATTTTGCCCTCGAAGGTTTGGGCAAATTATTGAACACCATCAAAATAGTTCAGAGCAGGCTGAATCCCGATCTGGATATTGAAGGTATCCTGCTGACTATGTTCGACTCAAGGCTAAACTTATCGAAACAGGTAGTGGAAGAGGTGAAAACGCATTTTCAGCAGATGGTCTTTAATACCATTATTAACCGGAATACCCGGTTGGGGGAAGCTCCGAGTTTTGGCAGTTCCATTATTATGTACGATGCCACAAGTACCGGTGCGGTCAACTACCTCAACCTGGCTAGGGAGATACTGCAAAAAAACGATATGACCACCATCAACACTGCTGACAAACTTATAGATGTAGCTGATGACGAACAACAAGAATAAAAAAAGAGCTTTGGGAAAAGGTCTGGATGCTATTTTAGGAAGTCCCGATACAGATATAACATCGAAGGATATATCCGGAAGCTATGTGGCCGGAGCCATTGCCGAAATTCCTGTTGCCAATATCGAAGCTAATCCGTTTCAACCCCGTTCCGATTTTGATGAAATGGATCTGAGAGAGCTGGCCGAATCTATTAAGACACAAGGTGTTATACAGCCGGTAACTGTCCGGAAACTTGGTTACGATAAGTACCAGCTGATTGCCGGTGAACGCCGGCTAAGGGCTTCACAAATGGTGGGTTTGGAGCTCATACCTGTATTCATCAGGGTTGCTAACGACGAGCAAATGCTGGAAATGGCACTGATTGAGAATATTCACCGTAAAGACCTGAATGCGATTGAAATGGCCATAAGTTACCAACGGCTTATTGACGAATGCCGGTTAACACAGGAACAATTGAGTAATCAATTGGGAAAAAACCGGTCAACGATCACCAATTACCTGCGCTTGTTAAAACTACCGCCTTTGGTTCAGGTGGCACTGCGTGACGAATCAATTAGCATGGGGCACGCCCGGGCTCTGATTTCGGTTGACAATAGTAAGACACAGGAAGAAATCCTTCAGAAGATCGTTGGTGAAGACCTGAGTGTACGCCAGACGGAACAATTAGTCAGAGAGTTTGGAAAACCCGGAGGTAAAAAACCGGGGAATAAAAAAACTGTCAGTATCCCCGAAAAATATAAGGAAATGCCTTCCGTTTTAAGCCGGAAATTCGGAACAAAAGTCAGTTTACGTCGTAACAATAAAGGAACCGGAAGCATCGTTATCAGTTTTAAAGATGATGATGAGTTGGATAACATTATCTCGATCATCCAGGATTAGTTTTTGTTTTGAAGAAAAAAATTTATAACACAAGGTTGCCGGCAGTAGCCGGTGTTTTTGTCGTGCTCATCATGATGCACAGTAATTTACTGGCGCAGAATGAAATAAAAAGCGATAAAACTTCCGCGGTAAAAAAACAGCCCCGGACAGCTTTGCTGATGAAACAGTCGGAGCGAATTAATCAAAAGTTTGATAAGTTTTTTGAGAAACCAAATCCGAAAGTGGCCACATGGATCGCCTTAGTACCGGGACTTGGGCAGATTTACAATAAAAAATACTGGAAATTGCCGATCGTTTATGCCGGTTTTGCGGCAACGGGGTATTTCGCCTTCTCCAACAGGGATTATTACATCGATTACCGGGAAGCCTATATCTGCAAGATTGAATTGGAAGATGAGTGTGAGGATCCGCTGGCGCAGGCATACAGCGCAAATGATCTGTTAAGCCTTCGCGACTACTACCGGCGGAATATGGAGCTGTCGTTCATCATTATGGCGGCATGGTATGTTTTACAAATTCTGGATGCCACGGTGGATGCCCATTTATATTACTGGCAGATAGACGAAGAAACTACACTGAGTGTGCAGCCTGCAATCGACCCGACAGCATTTACGGGAAATAGCATAACAGGACAACCACCGGGCAGCAAAAAAGCATTTAACGGTGTCACCGTCTCGTTAAGGTTCTGATACCGGAGAGAAATAATCTGAAAAATTAATATTTGAGATAAATGAATATAGCTCTGTCAGGATATGGTAAAATGGGGCGCGAAGTGGAAAAAGCAGCTTTGGCCCGCAACCATACAATTGTTGCCAAACTGGATGATGCGAACGACTGGAAGGTTTATCATCAGGACATACAAAAAGCCGATGTGGTGATCGACTTCAGCCAGCCCGATGTTGTGGTTGACATTATTAAAAAATGTTTTGACATGCACATACCTGTCGTTACGGGCACCACGGGCTGGTACCATGCTCTGGATGAGCTTACTACACTGAGTCATCAAAAAAACGGAACGCTGTTCTATGCACCCAATTTCAGTATTGGAGTAAACATTTTCTTTAACATAAATAAAACCCTCGCCCGGCTGATGAACAAAGTAGATGGATACGGCATCAGGGTTAAAGAAACGCACCATATTCATAAACTTGACCAGCCAAGCGGTACGGCTATCAGGATTGCCGATGACATCGTGCAAAACACGGATTCGTTAACCGGCTGGGTAAACGAAAAAACAAAGGAACCCGATAAATTGCCTGTAATTTCCAAACGAAAAGGGGAGGTGACAGGTACGCATAAAGTAATTTACAACTCGGATGCCGATAAGATAGAACTGGTCCACAAAGCCAGAAACCGCTCGGGTTTTGCACTGGGAGCGCTGGCTGCTGCTGTATTTATTCAGAACAGGCAGGGTGTGTTCACAATGAATGATTTACTGAATTATTAACACGGAAAAATGAAATTAATATTTTGGATTATAGCTTCGCTTGCCCTTATCATTACGATTTCAGAATGCAAGAGCACGAAAAAAGTAACAGAAGATGACGCGACTGAAAAAGCGGTTGCACAGAAAATAACCTTGTACGACAAACCGTTCGAAGATTTAAAATCCGACTATTTCAACATTGATTCAATGGCTGTTGAAAACCAGACGCTGGCAGTTTTTGTAAGTTACGGAGGTGGCTGCGGCGAGGTCGATTTTAACATGTATTATAAACCGCAAATGATGGCCGTTATGCCCCACAAAAGCAACTTGTTTCTGACCTTAGCCGATAACGATCCCTGTCGTTCTGTTGTTAGCGAAAAACTGCTGTTCGACTTGTCGGTATTTAATAAGGAAGCCAAAAGCGGGGGCGTTATATTAAATTTAAACGGCAAAGAATTGCGGTATCAGTTATCCGGCGAACAGGCGGACTGAATCTCCGCTGGTTTGTACTGCAGATTAGGTAAAACTTTAGTAGCTTTGCGGCTTCATTGTTAACAAATATTAACTTCTGTAAGAGTCTATTGAGGCTATATTGCAGCAAAAATTATAAGATATCATGCTGGCATTATTCATATTACTCCCGTTATCATTTACCATTCCTACAATATTCGCATGGCAGCTTTTTGAAAAGGCCGGAAAACATGGCTGGCAGACACTGATTCCGTTTTACAACCTGTATATTTTTCTTCAGATAATTAAAAAACCGCTTTGGTGGTATCTGCTGTTGCTGGTGCCTTTTCTGAATGTTTTTATGTACATGCTGATGCTTGTAGAACTGGCTAAATGTTTCAACAGGTTCAAACTTTGGGAACAGTTCCTTGCGGTCGTGGTTCCGTTTGTTTATCTGCCTTATTTAGGTCTTCAAAGCGACATGCCATATGTTGACCCTGACGAAAGACCGGAAATTAAAAAAGGAATTGTACGTGAATGGACGGATGCCATTATTTTTGCCGTAGTTGCCGCAACGATCATACGTACATTTCTGCTGGAAGCATATACGATCCCCACATCTTCGATGGAAAAATCTTTACTGGTTGGCGACTATCTGTTTGTCAGTAAAATCAGCTACGGACCTAAAATTCCGAATACCCCTTTGTCCTTTCCTTTCGTTCATCATACCTTACCATTAACCACTTCGGTTAAGTCGTATGTTGAGTGGATAAAATTACCTTATTACCGTTTTCCGGGGTTTGGCAACGTAGAAAGAAATGATGCCGTAGTTTTTAATTACCCTGAAGGAGATACTGTCTCGACAAGGTTTCAGAGCAATGTGAGCTATTACACGCTGGTGAAGCAATACGGACGGGACCGTGTGTGGACCGATAAACAAAACTTTGGAGAGATCGTTGTAAGGCCCGTTGATAAACGCGAAAATTATGTGAAGAGGTGTATTGCCGTTGCCGGAGATACACTTAAAATAGTTGATCAGCAAGTATATATCAACGGAAAGGCTGTTGTAAATCCTGAGAGACTGCAGTACCAGTATAGGGTGCAGACAGACGGTACCAGCATTAACCCGCGCATTCTGGATCGTTTAAATATTACAGAAGGAACAAGAACGAATGTACCGGGACAGTTTGTTTTCGTATTGACACCTGAAGCTAAAAAAGAACTGGAGAAACTGCCCATTGTCAAAAGTATTGACGTCATTGCAGAGCCTGCAGGCAAATGGAACCCTGATATATTTCCTCATGATGCCCGTTTTGCATGGAACAGAGATAATTTCGGACCGGTTTATATACCCCGTAAAAATGTACCAATACCTTTAACAGTTGATAACCTGCCTTTATATAAACGGCTGATTGTAACGTATGAAGGCAATAAACTCGAAGTTAATGGTGATGTGATCAAGATCAACGGAGAAGTGGTTACGCAATACACCCCGAGGATGGACTATTACTGGATGATGGGCGACAACCGGCATAATTCTGCTGACGCACGCTACTGGGGATTTGTACCCGAAGATCATATCGTTGGAAAGGCTGAGTTTATCTGGCTCTCCCTCGACAAGAACAAAACGTTGTTCGGTGGCAAGATCCGCTGGAACCGGCTGTTTTCTTTTGTAAAATAACTTGTTGTTTGACAGGGGCTACAGAAAACTCTGCACCCCCCCGTGTTATTGCTGCGATTTTAAATCTTGCAGCTTACTCTTTTTATTATTTTTGCTGTAAATAAAGCAGTTTTAGATGACGCTTCGAACCGATAAAATAAAAACCAATAAACTGAAGGATAAACCCAGGTCCAAAAAAAAGTCGCCCAAGACAAAACGGGTAAGAAAACCTTCTGACAAGAAAAGTGCAAAAAAGACAACTGATCCAAGGGTAAGACGGACCATCGGCTTTGCTCTTCTGGTGATTTCCATGTACCTGTTTCTTGCGGTTATTTCTTTCTTTATAAGCTGGTTTGAAGCAGACCCGGGCACGGCAAATGGTTTTATGGAACATACGGAGATTGTACAGAACTGGACGGGAAAATTTGGTGTGTGGGTTTCCGGGTACCTTGTCCAGCTGACAGGACTGGGATCTTTTTTATTGCCACTGCTGCTGTTTAGTTTAGGATTGAAGATGATGGCACGGGTCAGGATGTTTAAGTTATGGCACTGGTTCCAGATTATTGTTCTGGGATTGTTATGGTTGCCCATGGTGATGAATAAAATATTCTCAGTGCATCCCTGGGACAGCCTGGGAGGAATTACAGGAAGTCAGCTGAATACATGGATGACGGCGTATCTGGGGCCGGTAGGTTTGATTCTTCTTCTGATTCTGATCCCGGCCATCTTTATACTGATAGACTTTAAGTTCTCATTTGGGAAACTGGGTATGCGCAAGCATAAGGAAAGTGATGATAAAACAGATGCTTCAGAAAACCTGAAAGAAGACAAATACAATACGGTTGAGTTTGCCGTGAGTGATGAGGAAGAGGGAATTACACCGGAGGTTGAAAACAGCACCGAAGATTATAAGGTGGAGGTGGATACGGGGATCGAAAATGTATCTGATGCCTTGGAACCGGATAAAGAAAAAGATGATATTGAATTAACGATTGAAAAACCGGTTGTCGAAGAAAAGGTTAAAAAAATAGAAGCCGGAGCACATCTTGGACTTGATACCTCATTTGATCCGACACTGGATCTGCCTGATTTTAAAATGCCCCACCTGGGCTTGCTGAATGATTATGAGGACGGCAACATAGAGGTGGATAAAGAAGAACTTGAGGCAAACAAGAACAAAATTGTTGAAACACTCAATCATTATTCGATAAGTATTACTAAGATAAAGGCAACCATAGGTCCTACGGTGACACTTTACGAGATTGTACCGGCGCCGGGAGTACGAATCTCTAAAATAAAAAACCTGGAAGATGACATTGCTCTGAGCCTTTCGGCCATGGGCATCAGAATTATAGCTCCTATACCCGGAAAAGGAACGGTGGGTATCGAAGTGCCTAACAGAAACCCGAATATTGTTTCGATGCGTTCAATTCTGGCTTCGGAAAGATTTCAGAATTGCAAATATGAACTGCCTTTTGGTTTGGGAAAAACCATTGCCAACGAAAGTTTTGTGGCCGACCTGACGAGATTGCCACACGTGCTCATGGCAGGAGCCACAGGCCAGGGGAAATCGGTCGGGTTGAATGCTATTATCGCTTCCTTGTTGTATAAAAAGCATCCTTCTGAACTAAAGTTCATCCTCGTTGACCCGAAAAAAGTAGAGCTTACCTTGTATTCCCGTATTGAAAGGCATTATCTGGCTAAGCTACCCGATTCGGAAGAAGCAATCATTACGGATACGCGAAAAGTGGTCAGAACCCTTAATTCGCTGGGCATTGAGATGGATAACAGATACGAGCTGCTGAAAGATGCCCAGGTGCGTAACGTAAAAGAATACAATACCAAATTTGTTGCTCGTAAGCTAAACCCCAACCACGGGCACCGCTATCTTCCGTATTTTGTCCTGGTTATAGACGAATTTGCCGACCTGATCATGACGGCGGGTAAAGAGATAGAAGGGCCGATTACAAGGCTTGCTCAGCTTGCAAGGGCCGTGGGTATCCACCTGATCATAGCTACGCAGCGTCCTTCGGTGAATATTATTACAGGTACCATTAAGGCAAACTTCCCGGCCAGGATAGCTTTCAGGGTGATCTCCAAGATTGACTCAAGAACGATCCTCGATACGGGAGGCGCCGATCAGTTGGTGGGCAGGGGTGATATGCTGTTGTCGACAGGAAGCGACCTCATTCGTCTGCAATGTGCGTTTATTGATACACCCGAAGTGGAAAAAATCACCGATTATATTGGCTCGCAAAGGGCATACCCCGATGCGTACCATCTTCCGGAATACTACGATGAAGAGCCTGATTCGAAGAATGATTTTGATCCGAACGAACGGGATGAACTGTTTGAAGATGCAGCACGCATCATCGTGCAAACACAGCAGGGTTCCACTTCGTTGCTGCAACGGAAGTTGAAACTGGGATACAACAGGGCAGGCAGAATTATCGACCAGCTGGAAGCTGCCGGAATTGTGGGCCCGTTTGAAGGAAGTAAAGCAAGGGAAGTGAGAGTAGCCAATGAGATGGCTTTGGAACAGTTTTTGAAAGATCTGGATATGAACGATAAAATATAACTAATGAAAAAAATAAACCTGATTAAAAATGGCTTGATTGCACTTCTCCTTTTCAGTGGAATGTTAGTTGCGCAGCCCGATAAAAAAGCGGAAAAGTTACTTAGAAGTGTTGTAGATAAAACGGCCTCTTATGATAACCTGAAAGCTGACTTGTCCTATACGATGGTGAACAAAGAGATGGATATTAACGAAAAGAAATCAGGAGTTATCTATGTTAAAGGTGACAGCTACCGTATTGAGAT
>QMPO01000034.1 GCA_003648625.1 Bacteroidota bacterium | reverse complement strand
GTAACCATTAAATTTCCCAATGGGTACCCCATGATGTACACAAAAGTTCCCCACTCAAGATCTTTTGATTTTCCTGCACGAAGATCAAGTATTTGCGGTTTTTCCACATGAGGAGCGAGTTCCTTACGCAAGAAGGCAATGTCATTCTTTTTATCGATGGCAACAACCTCAATAGCATTACCTCCGGGCAAACCCGCCACGTAATTTTGCTGGCGCAATTTTATGGAAACCGAGTACAATTTTGTCCGGTGCTCATCATACCAGTTATAGATTGTGTCGGCAAAGTCGATAACATGGGCACAGGTCAACATGCCCAGAGTTTTTCCATCATAATAAGTCAATGTAACCGTTCCCGATACCGATTTGTTGGTAATAGCACTTCCGGAAGTCTTTTTTTTCAGGCCATCTTCCGTCAGGGAATCTATTTGAATAGTATTGCCCTCCGGAAAAATATATGTTATATAAAATGCCAGACAGTCGATTTTTTTAACTGTTCCTGAAATCTCATCAAGCTGATCTGAAACGGTTTTATCCGGGAATTCGCTGTCGTAGCGGCCATCAGCTTCTGATGAACCGGAAGCAACAGGTTCATTTGTTTTGCATGAAACCAATATGAGAACAAGACACGCTAAAACAACATATTTCAAATAGACTATTTTCATCGGCTCTACAGATCTTTCCTACGATATATCAAAAAGATAAGCATGATAAAGACAATAGAATAAACCACACAAGTAATGCCATCCTGAAGAGAAACATAATCTCTGAAATTTACGCCAAACATTTTCATCAATGCTGTATTCGGGATATCGATCAGATTTCCCATGGCTTCAACCGGTAAATACTGTGCCACCTGTTCAGGAAGTATTGCCGAAATAATCGGTTCGGCAATATAATAATATACAGCAAGGGCTCCAATGGATAATGTTGGCTTACGTATCAGAAACCCGAGAAGCATAGCCATAACTCCAAAGGTAAATACCTCCAGAAAATAGGCAGCTATGAAGCCGGATTTTTGCATCATCAGTGTCCACGTGATCTCTTCCGTATGCAACATGCCTAATACAAATCCGGAGAAAAGGAGTACCAATGCCGAAAAGACACTTAGCACCATTACAAAAAGTAATTTGGAAAGGATAAAGCTGTTCCGGCTCATCCCGTTCATGATATTCTGGCGTATGGTATTGTTGGTAAACTCGCTGGTAATGAAATATAGAATGATCAGCGCCAGAAATATTTTCAAAAAGCCTCCCAGGAACGCCAGGTTATGCCACACATAAGGAAAAGCATAGATAGAAAACGCGGGCATGGAAACCGGCGAAGAGTCATTGGCATTTTTCAGTGCCTCATTCACAAACTTTTCCACACCGAAAAAGAACAATACCAGCAAGGCGAAATATACTGCCAGCATTACCCAGAATACCTTGCTGTATAAGTATTTTCTAATATCTATTTTTAGTAGTTTCAGCATCTTATTCTTTTAATAAATCCAGAAAATATGACTCAAGGCTTCTTTTTCCTGCCGACAGATAGGACAGATAAATTCCGCGGGAGGCAAAACTTTTATTTATTTCCGCAGGTTCAACGTCTTCTTTTAGCATCAGAACAAGCACGTCTTCTTCCAACCTACACTCCGAAATAAATGCCATTTCCGAAGCCTCCTTATAAAGACCTTCCATATCTTCCGCTTTTATTTCAACACGCAGTGCAGAGTTCAACACCTCCTCTACCCTTCCCGCATGGAGCGAGACTCCCTTATCAAGTATAGCAACATGGCTGCAGATCTTCTGTACCTCATCAAGCAAATGACTGGCCAGCAATACCGTGACACCTTTCCGGGCCACATCGGCTATCAGGTTTCTGATAAGCGCAATGCTTTTTGGATCAAGGCCGTTGGTAGGTTCGTCAAGAATCAACACTTCCGGATTACCGATAAGCGTTGCTGCCACAGCCAGACGCTGTTTCATCCCCAGTGAATAGGTTTTGTATTTACTGTTTTTTCTGTCCGTCAGGCCTACCGTTTCCAAAACTTTGTCAATACTCTCATGAGAAACGCCTTTGATATCAGCAACTATCTTCAGATTCTTTACGGCAGACAAATAGGGATAAAAAAGGGGCTGTTCGAGCAAAGCGCCTATTTTTTTTCTGGAACTGCTGACAGGCTCCTTCCCAAACCATAAATATTCCCCGGCATCGGGTTTTAAAATATCCAGTAAAATGCCCAAAATCGTCGTTTTCCCACTTCCATTAGGGCCAAGTATGCCAACAACATCTCCTTTATGCACTTCGAGTGAAAAGTCGTTGAGCGCCCTGATGTGGCCGTACGACTTGCTCATATGGTGTATCTCTAATACCAGGTGGTCCAAATTGTATTCTGTTTTTAAGGTTTTATTTCTTTATACAATAATACTAAATCGTTGGTTTTTAAACGAAAAAAAATGGAGGGTATTTCCTCTTTCTGGGAAAAAAATAATGAGCTACGAATATTTATCTTATTTTTGCAGTCCATTTTTATTCACTCAAAAGAAAATTTTTATGAAAGTAGGCAAAAATAAAGTCGTTACACTGACCTATACACTGCGCATGAATGACGAGACAGGAGAAGTCATCCAGGTAGTAGATGAGAACAGACCTTTTGTTCATTTATTCGGTGCGGGAACACTTTTACCGGCATTTGAAACAAACCTGAATAATTTAGAACCTGACGAGGCTTTTACCTTTGCAATCGTAGCGGGCGATGCTTATGGCGAAAAAAGCGATGAAGCCATTATTGAATTGGAAAAAAGCATTTTTGAAATAGACGGAAAAATTGATGAGAAGATGCTTCAGATCGGTCATTCCATTGCCATGCAGGATCAGGATGGCAATCCCGTTGAAGGTAGAGTTCTTGAAGTTCGCGACGATACCGTTCTGATGGATTTCAATCATCCTCTGGCCGGACAGAACATCCATTTTACCGGTAAAATACTTGATGTAAGGGATGCAAGTTCCGAAGAGCTGGAACACGGGCATGTACATGGTGCCGGCGGCCACGACCATTAAACGCCGATTAAAAATACAGCAGAAAAACAGTGGGTTTCTTATGGAGATCCACTGTTTCTTTTTTCCACGCAGCAACAGTTTTCGTTTTTATTTTTTCTTTTTCAAGTGTCAGGTCAGTAGCTACACAAAGCTTTGTGTCGTGTCTGCATGTTTCCACAAGTTTGTCAAATAGCTGGCGATTCCTATAAGGTGTTTCAATAAATATTTGCGTCTGGTGTAAATTTCGGGATGCTGTTTCCATCTCCCTTATTTTCTTTATTAACGCTTGTTTATCCACCGGCAGGTAGCCGTGAAAAACAAAATTCTGCCCGTTAAACCCCGAAGCCATCAGTGCAAGGATGATTGAGTTAGGTCCTGTGAGGGGAACAACTTCTATCCCTTGTTCATGCGCCATTTGTACAATGGCCGATCCCGGGTCGGCCACACAGGGAGTACCGGCTTCCGAAAGTAGTCCCATCGACTTGCCAGAGAGCAAAGGGTTCAGGTAGGCATTTATTTCAAGATCAGCCGTATGCTTGTTCAACTCATAAAATTTCATTTCGTCAATAGGGAGCGGGTGCCCCATCTTGCGCAAAAACCTTCTGGCTGTTCTGAGTTGTTCCACAATAAACTCATCCAGTTGCCCTACAATTTCACGGTTGTAGGCTGGTAATACTTTTTCCAGATCATCCGTGTCGCCCAGCGTGGTTGGTATTAAATATAGTGTTCCTTTCTTCATGGTTAAAACGGAAGTTTTTTCAGATCAACATTTCCACCCGAGATTATAACGCCTGTTTTTTTTCCTGAAACGGCAATCTTTTGTTCGGCAATAGCGGCTAATGGCACGGCCGACGATGGTTCGATAACGATCTTTATGCGTTCGTAGATAAGTCTCATAGCTTCGATAATAGACGCATCGGAAACAGTCACTATTTCCATGACATAGTCCTGAATAATCGGGAAATTGCGTTTACCGAGCGAGGTCAGTAAACCATCGGCAATGGTATGTGGTGAAACACTCGGTACGATCTTCCCTTTTTGAAACGAACGAAATGCATCATCAGCACCATCAGGTTCGCAGGCAATCACCTTTGCCCTGTTTGCGGAAAAATATTGAACTGCCAGGGCTGTGCCTGCAAGTAAACCTCCCCCACCTACAGGGCACAAAACCATTTCCAGGTCAGGCTCTTCTTCCAATAGTTCTTTTGCCGCTGTTGCCTGACCCGCTATAATATCATAATTATCGTAAGGATGCACTTCAATAGCCCCTGTCTGTTTCTGAACTTCTTTCAGCGTTGCTTCACGAGCTTCCAGGTTCGGTTTACAAAAGGTGATACGCCCGCCGTAATTCCTTACAGCGTCTATTTTTACCTGAGGCGAATTTTCGGGCATTACAATGTAGGCAGGAACACCGAACAAACCGGCAGCCCTTGCCAGTGCCTGGGCGTGATTACCTGACGAATGCGTGCACACGCCGTTTATTCTGTCCGGTTCCGGTATACTCAACAGGGCATGAACTGCCCCCCTTGACTTAAAAGCACCAACTTTTTGGAAATTCTCACATTTAAAATACAGCTCGGAATTGTAGCGTTTATTAAAGGTAGCCGAAGTAAGAACAGGTGTTCTGTTGACGTATGGTTTAATAATTCCGGCTGCCCCGATAATATCCTCTTTATTTGGTATTCGATCGAGCACTGATGGGCTTATTACTTACCAGTCACATTCTCTATAATCTTATCCGTAGCTTTGTCCAGCATATTAAATATAGCATCAGGATCGGTATTCCATGCATCAGTGATACACGGAACAATTTTATTTTTACCAGGCTCGACAAGGTTCATCAGGTAATCGATCTTATTTATTTGTTCCTTGTTTTTTGCCAGTTCTTTCACATCCCGGTATGTTCTTGTATCCATCACGTATATGCGGTCAAACTTAGCAAAATCATCCTTCACAAAAATGCGTGCTTTTCCCGTAACCTCCACGCCATGTTTTTTACCAAGGTCTTTAATTCGCGGGTCCGGTTCCTCGTTGATGTTAAAAGTTTCAAATCCGGCGGAATCTACTTCAGCATCAATTCCGTTTTCTTTATATTTTTTCAGCAATAAAGCTTTGGCAAGCGGTGAACGCCCCATATTTCCCATGCACACAAACAATATGTTCATAATGATCCTCCTTTTTTTAACATGAAAGAATAAATTTACAAAAAACCAGCCCGGATGTCAAATCCAATATGTTGATCCATTGCATTTTTTTTACAACAAATCTTTCGGTCAGCAAGCTTAAAGCTTTAGCTTTTTATCAATCTCTTCAACATAAACGCGAAAACGTTTATCTGTTTCCACCAGATTATTAACCGTTCGACAGGCGTGTAGTACAGTAGCGTGGTCTTTGTTTCCGCAATGCAAACCAATGGTTGCCAGCGAATTTTTAGTATGTTTTTTCGAGAAAAACATGGCAAGTTGCCTTGCCTGAACAATTTCTCTTTTTCTTGTTTTCGAGTTAATGGCTTCAAGCGGAAGGCTGAAATAATCGCACACCACTTTTTGGATATAATCGATGGATATCTCGCGCGTACTGTTTTTCACAAACTTATCGATCATTTGTTTTGCGAGCTCCAGGGTAATGGCTTTCTTATTCAGTGTAGACTGCGCCAGAATCGAAATCAGGGCGCCTTCCATTTCACGAATATTCGTAGAAATGCTGTATGCCAGATATTCGATTACCTCGTAAGGCATTTCGATACCGTCTTTGTACAGCTTATTCTGTAAAATGGCAATCCTCGTTTCCAGATCAGGCACCTGAAGATCGGCTGCAAGTCCCCATTTGAACCGCGACAACAACCTGGGTTCCATTCCTTTTAATTCTACCGGCGGTTTGTCAGATGTTAAGATAATCTGCCGGTTATTCTGGTGCAGGTGGTTGAAGATATGGAAAAACACATCCTGCGTTTTTTCTTTTCCGGCAACAAACTGTATATCGTCCATGATCAGCACATCGATCATCTGATAAAAATGGATGAAGTCGTTCTGGTTGTTGTTACGCACCGAATCAATGTATTGATTGATAAACTGATCTGTCTTTACGTAAAGAACCGTTTTATCCGGAAAATTATTTTTTACCTGCAAGCCAATGGCGTGAGCAAGGTGTGTTTTACCCAGTCCAACGGCACTATATATAAGGAGTGGATTAAAAGCTGTTTTTCCCGGATTTTCCGAAATGGCCCATCCCGCAGAGCGTGCCAGCCTGTTGCAATCTCCTTCAATAAAATTGTCGAACGAATATGTTTCCACCAGCTGCGATTCAACTTTAATCTTCTTAAGACCCGGAATAATGAACGGATTTAAGATATCCCTGGCATTTCCTTTTGAAAGATCAATGGGCATAGACACAGGGTTGTTTTTTGTCGCTTTTTTATCTGTTGTCGGATAATTTACCGAGTACGGCCTCGCATCGCTGTAAGCGCTGTCCATAATAACGCTGTACTCCAGCCGCCCCGAAGAACCCAGTTCCTTTTTAATCGTCTTTTTCAGCAACCCGATATAATGTTCCTCAAGCCATTCGTAAAAAAACTGGCTAGGCACCTGAATGGTTAACACATCATCTTCCAGACTAACTGGCTCTATAGGTTCAAACCATGTTTTGTAACTCTGAAAAGGAATGTTATCTTTAATAACTTTTAAGCAACGTTCCCAGACCTCAGCGTGCTTTTTTCTCATTTTCTAGTAAAATGTATAATTCTGTAACTGCTTTTTTTGGTTAATTAATGTTAATCAGCTTGTTTTCAACTGTCTCACTTTTCGTTGTTGGAGCCGCAAAAGAGATAAACAAAAGTCGATTAAAAAAAGTTTAAAAAAAATATTTTTTTTAGTTGACTTTCAACTTTTTTATTTGTATATAGGGGAAGCGGTGTGTTTTATAACATCTTATTGTTTCTCAGCTATTTTATGGTCACATCACGGATCTTTTCGAAGCGGTTCAACACCCTTTCATAGGCACTTTTTTTTAATTCGAGATGAACGACACAGTCCATCTCAAATACCTGATCTCTGATCTTTAATTTTTCTTCCTTTATCACTCTCATTACTTCATTCATTAACGGATACGAAAATGCAACAGTCAAATGCCTTGTTAAGTGCCTGGTAACAACCGAATTATTTTCGACCGCATCAGCAACCGCCTGTTTATAGGCATTGATCAGACCGCTTACCCCCAGTTTGGTACCACCGAAATAGCGGACCACAATAACAGCCACATTGAAAAGTTCAAAAGAATACAGTTGATTCAGCATAGGCTTTCCGGCCGTTCCCGAAGGTTCGCCATCATCGCTGCTGCGCACGGTCTCTTTTTCCGGATCGAAGCGATAAGCATAACAGTGGTGCCGGGCATCATGATACTCTTTTTTTACTTCAGCATATCTTTCCTTAAACTGTTCTTCCGAATTAACCGGATAAAGCAGGGCGATAAACTTGCTTCCCTTTTCCTTATACAAGCCTTCGGAGGGTTTTATAACTGTTTTATAACTATATACTTCTTCCATAAAACTCAGAGCTAACCCATACTTACTAACGATATGGCAATGATAGCAATTATTATCCCAATCCAGTTTATTTTGCTTAGTTTTTCTTTAAACACCACATAACTGACCAAAGCCGAGAGTCCCACAATACCCACATTTACAACGGGAAATAAAAAACTGGCCTGGTAACGCTCCATACTTACCAGAAAAAAGTAAGCCCCCCAGTAATTTAATGAGCCCAGTATGATTCCTGCCAGCAAACTTTTTAATGTGATAAATTTGCCTTTGATAAACTGTTTGAAAAAAAGAACGACCACTCCTATTATTAAAGCCACGAAAAATACGAATGAAAGAAAAAGCCCCTCGTCATGGTCAAGATAAAAATGTTGCGCATATTTTACCAGTACGTCGTTCATACCATTCCCTAACAGAAGTAAAAACGGAAGTAGAATAAACCGGTAGTCAATCCGCAAACCTTTCTCCGGTAAAAATATCAGGTAGAATGCTGCAAGCGTTAAAACAATTCCGGTAATCTTTTGTATATTTAAGTTGTCACCAAACAACAGGAAACCGGCAAGTACCGGTATGACTACTGACATTTTACTGGCAACAGCTGTGATGACCAGACCCGCTTTTTCAGAAGACCGGGCAAAAAGAACATAGGTCAAAATAAAAAACACGCCTATTATAATAGATATGCCAAACCATGATTTTGAAGACCAGATAGCAAAGCTGAACGGTGCATTCCAGACAGTAAAACCAAACAAGACAGCTACCAGATAATTAACAGTAATAGCCTGAAAAACATCCAGCTTTAAAAGATACATTACCTTGAATCCGGTAATGATCATTGTGCCAAATAATATGGTAAGCAGAAGTTCTAACACGTTCCGTATTTTTTTCAAACAAATGTACGAAACCACTGCTAACGGCACGGCATTATTCCTATTTTTGCTTTTTAGATTGATGTATCCATATAAGTTATTTTAATTAATGATTCTCAGAACTTTAGCATTATCGGTAATTATATTTCTCAGCCTGACGTTACCGGGTCAGCAGACAAATGATAAGATGACCTATCGACATATGGAAGGATCGACAGACTCATCAAAGATGAAAGCTAATTTATTACGGCAACAAGAACAAGTCAGCGGTAACTACGAAATAGCAAAACCGGAAGAAACAACTACCTATGAAATGTATGGCAAAATTGATGATGCCAATCAGGTGGAATTGAATCCATACGGGTCAGACCATCCCATACTTCAGGGTATTTTAGTTGATGAAAAATTCACCGGTATCTGGAAACGCGGAAACCTTGAAGAAAATATCGAGTTGATTGAGTCGTACCCTCCGGGAAGTATTCCTTTATCGGTTCATTATCTTCACTCGGAGGAGAATCTGGTGGAAAATAACCCGCAATCGCCCACAGCTGAGATTGAATTAACGTTATTGTTTCCGCTCGTCTCATCCCATACAACTCCTGAAGTGACACGCCTTATTGAAGAAGTAATTGCAGGACATTATGTGGAAAACTCTGAAATACTTCATCCTGATTCGCTACTCGTAAAAGCCGAGCAGGAATTCTACAGCTTATACAGGGAAAACGAAGACGGCTGGCAGGATACGGAATGGTCTTTCAGCTGGACGCAACAAAACGACATGTCGGTCGTGTATAATTCCAGCGGGATTCTTTGTCTCGAATACCTTAATTATGTGTACACCGGTGGTGCTCATGGTATGACGGGCATATACTACGACATCATTGACCTGAACACGGGACAGGTGCTTAGCTACGATCAGGTTTTTATAAAAGAAGCGAAACAGGAACTGAGTAAATTACTTATGGCTCAGCTACGCAGGGACAATCATATTCCGGACAGTGTATCCTTAACTGAAGCCGGTTACTTTACCGATAATATAGAGCCTGCTGAAAACATTTACCTAAACGGAAGCGGCATGGGTTTCACTTATTCCCTTTATGAGATAGCCCCGTATTCTATGGGGAATATCACCGTTTTTATCGAATATAAATATTTAAAAGATTTGATAAACACCAATAGCCCCGTCGGGCAATTTGTGAAAAATTTCTGATAATATAGCAGACAGCCTCTACTGCAACGCCCGGTTAAGAAAATCATTTAAAGGTTTCATGTCTTCAAACACCTTCAATACGTATGCTGCAAAATCAGGCGATGAGACCTGCTGATCATCCAGTTTGTGAAAAATCGTAAAATCTTTCATTTTCAGGTAGTCAATCCCTTCAAATTCTGCGGGAAATCCTCTGGGTGGTCTTTTTAGTTTATCGCCAACCAGTTCGCCAAAAATGTTTTTAAAACCTGATCCGTTTATAATATCTTCAAACTCCTTTAAATTATGATAGATCTCGTATCGGATATTTTTCAGGTGCTCAGCCGCCGGATGATAAGCACCACCTGCCAGCAGGCAGTTACCGGGCTCAAGGTGCAGGTAATAACCACACCGGACTGATTTTCTTCCATCGGGAGCTATATACGCTCCGAAATAAGATTTGTAGGGCGTTTTATCTTTCGAAAAACGAACATCCCTGTAAATACGGAACATGCACTGCTTCGCCGTAAGATTGTTGATCAGGGGATCAAACGTATGAATAGCCGGAATTAAAAATTCAACAAATTGCTCCACATCCCTGCGGGCATCTTCGTACCGGTTTTTATTGGCCTGAAACCAATCCCTTTCATTATTTTCTCTTAAATCGTAAAGAAATTTCAGTGTCGCTTTGTTCATCGCATAGCATATTTAAAAAATAGTTGTAAATTTCTGCATGAAAATACACAATTAAATCAGATGACTAATTCCCTGAAAAAACTCATCATCCTGCTACTATTTTTACTCATCGGGTTCACTGTTACAGCCGGCGGCGACTTTAATGTCATCGGGTCGCGCGAGGCAGGCATGGGAAGGTCGTCGGTGGCACTTACCGGATTCTGGAACATCCAGAACAACCAGGCAGGCATCGCCCTGATGGATAAATTTGGCGTAGGTGTTTATTACGAATCACAGTTTACACTGAACCAACTCAGTACCAAGTCGGCTGCTTTTATGGCGCCGACAGGAATTGGCGTATTGGGCATCACATTCAATCATTTCGGTTACAACCTTTATAATGATATTAAAATCGGTCTGGTATATGCCCGGTCGTTCGGACGCTATTTCCGTATCGGATTGCAGCTTGATTACCTGCAGACCACCCTGGGTGACAATTACGGGTCGAAGAAAAACATAACCTTCGAGATTGGTATCCAGTCGGACGTAACTGACAAACTTACCCTCGGCGCCTGGGTTTACAACCCCATAATGGTCAAACTGGCCGATTATGACGATGAAAAAATACCGGCTATTTTTCGTTTTGGTATCGCCTGGTATATAATGGACGGCTTTGTAGCTACCGTAGAAGCAGAAAAGAACACAAATTTTCAGGCAATCCTTATCCGTGGCGGACTGGAATATGGCATCAAAGACAAATTCTTTTTCAGAGCCGGATTCGGCACCCAACGGGAGATTTTTTCCATGGGCTTTGGCTTTAAAATAAAAGTTTTAAGGTTCGACATCTCTGCCGTGATGCATGAATCACTGGGATTCTCGCCACAGGCATCCCTCATTTTTCAGTTTTAACCATGTTGCATCCGGAAACACATATCAGGATTGGTAAAATGGCGACTCTCCGGATCTTTCTGTTATTGTTTTTATTTTCTCCGATGCTCCTCACAGCACAGGAACCGGATACAACCAAAGCCGTTAACCTTGAGTTTATCACCGACCAGATTGAGAACATTGCCCAAACCACCGACCTCAACCTTGACTACTCCGACCTGGTGGACGAATACCTGTACTATTACAAACACCCTGTCAATATCAACAGTACCGATAACCGTACGCTTGTTGAAATCGGCTTACTGAATGAATCCCAGCTCCGCAACCTAAATAAATACATCAGTGATTATGGAAAGTTATACTCCGTTTACGAGCTGAAAGCCATTCCCGGTTTTGATATTCAGACATTGAAGAATATAATGCCGTTCATTGCTGTAGGTGAACAAAAGGAAGCCGGTAAAACGAGTTTCAAAAAAGCATTTAAATATGGGCGGCACCAGCTTATTTTAAGATACCAGCAGGTATTGGAACAATCCGTCGGATATGAAACGCCCATGGACTCGGCCATCTACAAACCGGGATCAGCCTACCTGGGCGGACCGCAAAAATATTATGTACGTTACGGATTTAACTACAACAACAAATTACGCCTTGGCTTTACGCTGGATAAAGACGCCGGAGAAATGTTTCTGAAAAAAAATCTTAACGATACGCTGTACGCATTGGCAGGCCCTAAAGTAACCAATGTATTCGACTTCTATTCGGCACATCTGTATGTTTCGGACATCGGCATCCTGAAAGAAGCTGTGGTAGGTGATTATCATATAGAATTCGGGCAGGGACTCACACTATGGACGGGACTTGCTTTCGGTAAAACCTCTGATGGTGTACATATAAAAAGGTATGGAAAAGGCATCCGGCCTAATACGTCGGCTAATGAAAACCGTTTTTTCCGCGGTGCTGCCGTTACCATTGGCGCCAAAGGCTTTGAGCTTACCGGTTTTTATTCGTACAACAGTGTTGATGCCAATATGCTGGCACCCGACACACTGACTCCGGAAGATGCCATCAGCAGTATAAATGAAACAGGTTTCCACCGGACCATCAACGAGTTGCTTGATAAAGATGCACTGAAAATTTCGGCATACGGCGGACGCTTAAGCTACCAGCACCGTTTCTTTCAGATAGGAGCTACCGCATATCAAACCGAGCTGAACATACCCCTCCGGTTAACTGATCAGATATACAAACAGTTTTATTTTGAAGGCAACAAACTGACCAACTACGGGTTCGATATGAACATCGATGTGAACAAACTGGCTTTTTTCGGCGAGCTTTCGGGCTCCTCCAACGGCGGGCTGGCCGGACTAGCTGGCATGAATGCATACTTGCACGACCGCTTCATCGTTACCTTACTTTACCATAATTTCAGCAGAGATTACCATAACCTGTATGCCAATCCATTTGCCGAAAGCAGCTCCCTGTTAAATGAACAGGGTATTTATGCCGGTTTTAAAATCCTGCCCCTACAGCGGGTTTCGCTGACAGGTTACATCGACTATTTCAAGTTCCCGTGGTTACGTTACCAGATCAACGGGCCGTCGGTCGGACGGGATTACCTGCTTCAACTGAATTACAACCCGGCAAGAAATATCGATATGTATTTCCGGTTCCGCCAGAAGAAAAAAAGTGAAAATTATTCGGGTGATTACGATTATCTGCCGTTGCTGGCAGAAATAAAGAGGACCGAATTCCGCTTTTTTATCAGTTACCGGCCATTTCCGTTCCTCATATTCAAAAACCGTATTGATTATGCTACCTACCAAAAGGAATTCGAGGAAAAGGAAAATGGTTTTATGATCTATCAGGATATATTATATCGCCCCGACCGTTTTCCGCTGGAAGTGACGTTCAGGTATGCCTTATTTGATACCGACAGCTACGACAGCAGAATCTACACCTACGAAAATGACCTTTTATATTCTTTTAGTGTTCCGGCTTATTTTGACAAGGGGCAACGGATTTATCTGATGCTCAAATGGCGGATCTATAACCGGATAAATATGTGGTTTCGCGTAGCACGCACCATGTACACCAACCGCTCAACCGTTGGTTCCGGTTCGGATCTAATTGAAGGAAACCATAAAACGGAAGTGAAAGTGCAGTTGCAGTTTAAGCTGTAGGGGATTGAGGCGTATAAGGTATATAGGTTTATATGGTTGAAAGGGAAATCGGTGAGTACGGTACAGGGGCTGTTTGCCAACTACAATTGCAATAATGGAACGAAGCATCCCTGAGGGATAACATGAATGTGAAGCTGAGGAATTCATTCCGTAGCAATAAGTTTATATAAAAAATTCAAGTGTTATTGTGCATTGCAAATGCAGGTGTAGAGCATCCTCGTCGCAGACGAGGACGAGAATAGGGAGACTGAAATGATATCAGATGTAAGATATCAGACGGCAGATGTGAGAGTTCAGAATTCGATATTCGTTGGTTCGATATTCGATATTCAAAAAGTTTTAGGAGTATAACGTCTATAAAGGAAGACTGTAGACTGCCGACTGAAGACTGTAGACTGTGGACTTCCGACTGACCAAAAACTCCAAACTCTGAACTCAGAACTCTAAACTCAGAACTCAGAACTCCCGCGCTGCCCCTTAATCCCCTGAAGGGGAGTCTGCGCTTAGTTTCTATGTAAGTAAGGGCTGGTTTCAATACTCTGTCTGTGGTGTGGTGGCTGTTTGCCAACTACAATTGCAATAATGGAACGAAGCATCCCGGAGGGATAACATGAATGTGAAGCTAAGGAATTCATTCCGTAGCAATAAGTTTATATAAAAAATTCAAGTGTTATTGTGCATTGCAAATG